>JANMWW010000101.1:0-5273 GCA_031394155.1 Chloroflexota bacterium
AGGTGGTTGAAGGTGTAGTTGATCTCGATCGTCTTGAGCTTCGTCCCGTAGAAGGACAGGAACTCCTTCGCCTTCATGCCCTCGGGATAGAACTTCGGGCGCCACGTCGCATACGACCAGCCGGACGTGCCGACGTACGCCTTTGCGGCGCTCATTTACGTAGCGGCTTCGTCGTCGCCCGGTGTCTCGTCCTTGACCGAGTGGCGTCCCATCACGGCGTAGGCGATCCCCGCGGCGAGCGAGTTCGCGCGCTTGAGGTTCGCGAGGATGTCGAGGTGGATGCTCGATGTGTCGATCGACTCGCGCAGCCCCTCGTGCAGACGCTGGATGTGCGTTTGCCGCATCTGCCGCTCGATCAGGTTGATCCGCGACTTGTGCCGGATGACCTTCTCGGCGATCGATGCGTCCTGCGCCGCGAGCGCTGATAGCGCGAGCTCGAGGTTCTCGACCACCTTGGTGTGCACGTCCTTGATCTCGGCCCAGCCCTGGCTGCTGAAGGTGTGGCCGCCGCGGATCTTCTTCTCGGCCAGCTCCATGAGGTTCTTCTCGACGACGTCGCCGATCTCCTCAAGGTTGGCGATGACGAAGATGAGGGCGGTCTCACGCTCGGCCTGCTCGGGCGTGAGCTGCTGGCCTCCGAGCTGGATGAGGAACTGTTTGATGTCCTCCTCGAGTCGATCGATGACGTCGTCGCGCGAGATGACCGCTCTCATGAGCGCCTCGTCGTTGCGCTCGAGCACGACGATCGAATCGCGCAGCGACCGCACGACCACGTCGCCCATGCGAAGTGCCTCGCGGAGCGCCTGGCCGAGCGCGACAGCGGGCGTGTCGAGCGTCTGCGTATTGAGATAGATCGCGCCCGTGGACGGCGACTCGCGCTCCGGGATCAGCCTTGTGAAGAATTCGGCCGCCCATTGGCTGGTCGGCAGGAAGACCGCCGCGACGATGACGTTGAAGATCGTGTGCGCGTTCGCGATCTGCCGGGGCACATCGGGCGCCGTACGCGCGACCAGATCGGCGAACGGCGTGATGAACGGAAAGAACAGCGCGACGCCGACGACCTTGAAGGCGGCGTGCGCCGCCGCGACGCGGCGGGCCTCGGCATTCTGGCCGACCGCGGCGATCAGCGCGGTGACAGCGGTGCCGATGTTCGCGCCGAAGATGATCGGGATCGCGCCCGCGAGCGGCAGAACGCCGGCTGTCGCGAGCGAGAGCGCAAATCCGATGGTCGCAGCGCTCGAACGCACGATGCCGGAGAAGGCCGCGGAGACCAGCAGCAATACCAGAGGCTGATCGGACAGGGCCGTCAGCACGTCGGCGAACAGCGCGCTGCGGCCCAGCGGCAGCGTCCCGTCGGCGACCAGCTTCATCCCCAGGAAGAGAAAGCCGAAGCCCAGGATCGCCTGGCCGATGTAGCGGATCGTGCCGCGACCTGTCGCCCACAGCAGCCATCCGATGAACACGACGAGCGGTGAATAGGCGAGGAGATCGAACGCCAGGAGCTGCACGGTCACGGTCGTGCCGATGTCGGCCCCGAGGATCACGCCGATGGTCTGGCGAAGCGTGAGCAGTCCCGCGGATGCGAAGCCGACGAGCATCACCGTCGTCGCGCTCGACGACTGCAGCACCGCGGTGACGCCGGCGCCCACGAGCAATGCCTTGAGGCGGTTGCCCGTCAGCGTCGAGAGAAGATGGCGCAGCCGCGTCCCGGCAGCGCGCTGCAGGCCTTCGCCCACGAGCTTCACGCCGTAAAGCAGCAGGGCGGTACCGCCGAGGATCGAGAAGAGGACCTGGTCCGCAGCGCTCATCTGGGCAGTATCGCCCGAGGTGCTATCTCGCGACGGTGAGCGTTGCTCTCCCGGATGCGCCGGTGGCGAGCACCACGACCGAGGCGTCGCCTTCATTGGGCGGCGCCGCAAATACGATCACGGCCGTGCCGGCGGCGTTCGTGCGCGCAGAACCGATCGTGATGACGCCGACCTGTAGCGTCACGAGCTCGTCGAACTTCGGTACACCGTTCGCCGTCACACGTATCGAGGCGACGATGAAGGCGCCGGGCTTCACATTGGTCTTGTCGAGGGCGACCGTGACTGCGAGCGGCGCGGTCGTGACCGGCGCCTTCACGGTGATCGGCGTCTTCACGGTCGTTTCGTTGCCCGCCCGATCGCGCGAGGTCACGCTGATGGTGATCGCGCCCGGCGTCGCGGTGAACGTGTCGGTGAAGCTGCCATCCAGTGCGATGGCGACAGTGCGTCCATCGACGGTGACCGTCGTGCCGGCTTCAGCCTTGCCGACGATGCTGACGTTGGGGCCTTCGATCGACTCGTTGCTCAGCGGCTTTGTGACCGTGAGCGCCGGCGGCTGGCGGTCGAGCACCACTGTGTACGAGGTGTGAGCGAGGACGTCTTTGCCAGAGATCAGCGAGAGCGCGATCGCGTTGGGACCGTCGCGGAGTGTCACGGGTGTGGAGAATGCGCCGCCTGCGTCTGGCGTCAACGTCGCGAGGAGCGCGCCTTCGAGCGTGACCTCGACGGTGCGGCCCTCGCCCTGCGCGAACACCGGAAGGCGCCCGGTGAGATTCAGCAGCGGATCGCGCGTGAAGTCAGGCATGTTCTGTGCGGCGATGTCGCCGCTGACGCTGCCGCCGCCGGTCGGAAGGTCGATCGGCTTCGTGCCCTGGAGCTGCGGGAATATCTCCGCGAAGCGCGCCCCGAGGTCCTCGCCGCTGGCGCTCAGCGCGGTCCCGATCTTCGGGCTGATCAGCAGGACGAACAGGACCGCGAGGGCGACCATGGCGGCGTCGAAGGCCCGGTGAGCGCGGCGGCGTTTTGGGGCGACACCAGACACACGCGCGGTCGCTCGGTAGCGATCACGATCTACCGGGTGCCGCTTGGCCGCGCGTGCGGGCGAAAAAACCTTCATCTGCGGGTATAACGCGCAAGATAGCGAAAGGGCGTCGGCCCGATGGCCGGCGCCCTCCGCTGGTGGGTGGGATGAGGGGCTTACGTTTGAATGAGCCTTCCCGTTTGTAACGACGAAGGCGTGAGTTCGGTTTCGTCCTCCCCGCGATGTTTAGTCCCAAGTGACGGTTCTGCCGAGGAATGTACGCGCGCGAAAAAGGCCAGGCAAGTAGTACTCCCATGGCACTTTTCGGCTATTCGAATCGTTGTGCGACACTCGGAACGTGACCGCAGAGCCCAAATCAAAGGCCGCCAGCCCGAAGGGTCTGGAGGGCGTGGTCGCGGCTTCGACCGCGATCTGCAAGGTCGAGGACAACAGCCTCATCTACCGCGGATACCCGATCGAGGAGCTCGCCACGAAGGCCGAGTACGAGGAGGTCGCCTACCTCCTGCTGAACGGCGACCTGCCGAACAAGGAGCAGCTGCGGGACTTCAAGGCGGAGCTGAGCAAGCACCGCGCGCTCTCCCCGTTCCTGCGCCAGATCCTCCAGGAGATATCCGAGAACGGCACGGCCATGGACGTCCTGCGGACGGTCGTCTCGGCCTCCGCGGCCGAGGATCCGGCGGAGGGCGACAACTCCCGCGAGGCCGAATACCAGAAGGCCGTGCGCCTCACCGCGAAGCTCCCGACGATCCTCGCGACGTACATCCGCCGTCGCAAGGGCGAGCAGCCCGTTCCCGCGGATCCGTCGCTGGGTCACGCCGCGAACTTCGCCAAGATGGCCGGCGTCGACCAACATCCGCGCGCGGCGGAGGTGCTCAACACGTGCTTCATCCTCCAGGCCGAACACGGCCTCAACGCGTCGACCTTCACCGCGCGCATCGTCGCGGCCACCGAGGCCGACATGCACGCCGCGGTGACCGCCGCCTTCGGCGCGCTCAAGGGTCCGCTGCATGGCGGCGCGACCGACGGGACGATGAAGATGCTCGACGAGATCGGCTCACCGGAGCACGTCGACGCGTTCGTCGACAAAGCGATCGAGCGCAAGTTCAAGTTCTCCGGCTTCGGCCACCGCGTCTATCTCACCGAGGACCCGCGCGGGAAGTACCTGCGCAAGTTCGCCAGTGACCTGCAGAAGGACTGGAAGGGACCGAAGTACTTCGACATCCAGGAGAAGGTTGTCGCCGCGATCGCGGCGCGCCGCCCGAAGATGTCCCCCGCAGCGGCCGCGAAGGTGAACATCGTCAACGTCGACTTCTTCGCCGCGACGACCTACACGTTCCTCGGCATCCCCGCTGATCTCGGCACGTCGATCTTCTCGGTCGGCCGCATCGCCGGCTGGGCGGCGCACATCATGGAGCAGCACGGCGACAATCGCCTCATCCGTCCGGAGTCCGAGTACACCGGACCCGTCGGCAAGCGCTTCATCCCGATCGCGGAGCGCTGACCGCAGCTACGTATCGAACGTCGCGAGCACCGCGTCCCAGGCCAGCTCAGACGCGACGATCCCAAGACTCACCTCATCGAGCCCCGCGTTATCCACCTTCTGCGTCGTCACAGCGAAGAGGATGTCGCCATCCCAACGCGTGTTGAAGGGCTGGATCGCGCGCGCCATCGACGCGTGCACCTGCCGCGCGACCGAGCGCAGCTGCAGTGGGTCGAGCTTCTGGTCTGTGACCAGCAGCGTGAGGTTCGTGTTCTGCGTGACGCCGCGCACGCGTGCCGCAGGCGGGTCGTAGGCGCCGGTCTGCGCGACGACGTCTTCAGCGCGCCGGTGTTTCCCGGTGGCGACATCGCGGTTGCCGCGCACGACGTCCCCCGTGCGATCGACGACGGCGCCATACGCGTTCACGACCGTGAACACCGCGACGTGTGCGGGTCCATAAATCCCGAATGCCCCGCCCTGGCCGGACAGTTCCGCCGTTGCACCGTGTCCGGCAGTCGCTGACGAGCCCGCGCCATGCGGCCCCAGCGGGAATCGCCCGGGCTTCATCGCGCGGACGGCGGCGCGACCGAGCTCCTTGTCCGGGTAGATAGCGTTCTCGCGACGGCCGTAGTCGAAGATGATCGCGCCCGAGACGAGCGCGATGTCCATCCACTTGGTCGAGTAGCCGCGTCTTGCGAACAGCTCCGCTGCGACGCCGGTCGATGCTTCAAGTCCATAGAGCGATCCGCCGGCGAAGCAGATCGCGTTCGTGACGGTGAGGTGCTCGCCGTTGATGCCCGGTGACCCGCCGCGCACGTCGATATGCAGTGACGCAACTTCACGGAAATGGAAGACCGTGCAGCCTGTCGGGCCCTCGACGTATTCAGCGACACCGATCTCCAGTCCTGGGAAGTCAACGTCGAGCCAGCGCTTCGCGTCGATCTCT
>JANMWW010000108.1:0-4471 GCA_031394155.1 Chloroflexota bacterium
CTCGAGAGCTGGTTCGGCCGCGACCAGGTGAGACCCCCGTCTGCCGAGTACGCGAACATGACGGGCGCGGCGCAGCCGGGGATGCCGCGGAACTGCGTCCAGCTGATGTACACGCGGCCGAAGAACGGCGAGCGCTCGGTGCGGTCGGCCCAGATCGCTTCCTTGTCGTTGAACGTGAAGCCGTTCGACCGCGCGGCGACGATCGGGTCGTACCAGCTCGCGCCGTCGCTATCGGAGATCGAGACCGCGAGCAGCTCCGGTGCCTGGTGGCCCTTCGCCGCGCCGCCCGCGTAGCTCGCGAGGTTCGCGTAATACGCGCGCGCGCCGTTCTCCCAGCGGAATCCGCCGGCGCCGAGCTTAGGTCCGTACGCGATCACCGCGTCACCGTCGGATACCAGCGTGCCCGGCACGGCCGACGTCGCAAGCGCGCGGGCCGACGCGGCGACGCTCGTGCCCGTGTCGGTGTAGCCGGGGAGCAGTCCCTGGTTCATCCAGGTGCTGCCGCCGTCGGACGACGTGTAGACGCCGCTCGTCCCGACGCCCGGGAAGAATGAGCAGTTGCTGCCCAGAGCGTCGGCACCGCGCTGAGTGCCCGGGCCGCAGGCGGGCTGCTTCTGCTCGTCGTTCGCGCCGGCGATCGCGTGCGTGCCATCGTGGGCGATCGCGATCGTGGGCTCGTTCTGCTTGTTCGTCGGGAAGCGCGCCGTCGCGTTCGATGTCGTGTCGCGCGCTACCTGTGGGTCGTTCGCCCGAGTGTCGCTCAACCGGGTCGCCGCGATGGCCTGACCCGCGAGCGCGATGACGAGGATCGCCGTAGTAGTGAGGAACGCGACGCGTGATCTATTCACAGATCCCTCCCCTGTGCCTGCGCGTCTGCGCGACGGCCGCCAAGCACGACGCCATGCTAGTCGCGCGCACATTTCAGCGCCGCTGGGCGCCACGGCGACAGCCTTCCCCGATGCTCCCGCTCCACGACGCGTTCCTCGGCGGTCTGGGAGCGCACCGGGAGCGCAGCCGCCACCTGCCTCATCATTGGCCGCGAATTCAAGGGCCAGGCAAGCGGGAGGTGGGGATCCATGGGCAGCGCGCCGCAGACCGACATGCAAGACATCGAGGACGTCAGTGGACGACTGCTCCAGTCGTTCCTGGGAACGATGGACACGTTCGCGATCTACCTGGGTCTTCGCCTGGGGTGGTACGAGAGCCTGACGCGGGATGGCCCGGCGACCTCCACTCAGCTCGCGGCGCGCACGCACACCAACGAGCGCTACGCGCGCGAATGGCTCGAGCAACAGGCCGCGAGCGGGCTGCTGCTCGTCGATGACCTGGCCGCGGAGAGCGCAATTCGCACGTTCCGCATCACGCCGGCGTTCGCCGAAGCGCTGACCGACCGCGACAGCCTCTTCTACCTCGCACCGCTCGCGCGATCGTTCGCGGCGCTGCTCCGTCAGATCGATCCACTCGTCGAGGCGTACCGGACGGGCGGTGGCGTGTCCTGGGCGCAGTTCGGCGAAGAGATGCGCACCGCGCAGGGCGACGCCAACCGCCCGTTCTTCTTGCGATCGTTCGCGCAGGACGTGCTGCCGGCGATCGCCGACGTGCACGATCGTCTTCGCGCGGACCCGCCGGCACGCGTCGCGGACATCGCCTGCGGCATGGGCTGGTCGAGCATCGGTCTCGCCACCGCGTATCCACGGATCGCCGTCGACGGGTACGACATCGACGTGCCGAGCATCGCGCAGGCGCAGAAGAACGCCGCCGCCGCCGGGGTGGCCGAGCGCGTGCGCTTCCACGCGCGCGACGCGGGCGATCCGGCGCTCGCCGGCAGCTACGACCTCGCGCTCGTGACCGAGGCGCTGCACGACATGGCGCGACCGGTCGAGGTTCTGCGCTCGATGCGCCGCCTGGTCGCTCCGAACGGTGCGGTGCTCGTCGTCGACGAGCGGACCGCCGATGCGCTCGCCGCACCGGCCGACGACATGGAGCGCCTCTTCTACGGCTACAGCCTGCTGTGCTGTCTCCCCGATGGGATGTCGCAGCAGCCCTCGGCCGCCACGGGCACGGTCATGCGCCCCGCGACGCTCCGCCGCTACGCGACCGAGGCCGGATTCCGCGCCGTCGAGCCCCTCGAGGTCGAGGCCGGATTCTTTCGCGTCTATCGACTCGTCGTGTAGAGAGCGGAGAACTCGGAGACACTGCACGGCATGGCCGAGCACGTCTACGACGCGATCGTCGTCGGTCTGGGAGCGCACGGGAGCGCGGCCGCCTACCACCTGGCCAAGCGCGGCCTGGACGTGCTCGGATTCGACCGCTTCGCACGCGGGCACACGCTCGGATCGAGCGGGGGCCGCTCGCGGATCATCCGCCTCTCCTATTACGAGCACCCCGACTACGTCCCGATGCTCCGCCGCGCCTGGGACCTCTGGCGCGAGCTCGAGCGCGAGTCTGGTGAGACGCTCCTCACGCAGACCGGCGGGCTCTACTTGGGTCCGCCCGAAGGCGAGCTCGTCTCCGGAGCGCTCGCGTCGGCGCGACAACACGACCTCGAGCACGAACTGTTGGATGCGGCCGAGATCCGCAAGCGATACCCGGTGTTCGAGATCGACGACGACTGGGTCGGGCTCCTGGACAAGCAGGCCGGGTGGCTCGCGCCCGAGCGCTCTATCGAAACTCACCTACGGATGGCCAAGCGACACGGCGCGACGCTGCGCTTCGAGGAGCCGATCGAGAAATGGGAGCGCGACGGCGATGGGCTGCGGCTTACGAGTGCGAGCGGCGACTATCGCGCGAAGCGTCTCGTCCTCACCGCAGGCGCATGGCTGTCACGCCTGCTCCCTGACCTCGCACCGCATCTCTGGGTCGAGCGGAACGTGCTCTTCTGGTTCGAGCCGACGTCGCCGCGCGACGCGTTCGCGCGGTTGCCTGTCTATATCGTCGAGGATGCGGAGCGGATGTTCTACGGCTTCCCACTCGATGCCGAGCACGGCGTCAAGGTGGCCGGCCTGCATTTCGGCGATCGCGTGAACCCCGACACCGTCGAGCGCGACGTGACCGCGCGCGACGAGGATCGGGTCCGCGCGTGGCTTGCGAAGCGCATGCCGCTGGCGAACGGCCAGCGGCGCCTTGCGAAGGTCTGCATGTACACCAACAGCCCTGACGCGAACTTCGTCATCGACCGCGTGATCGACGCGCCGGTGGTCTTCGCGTCCGCCTGCTCGGGGCACGGGTTCAAGTTCGCGAGCGCGGTCGGCGAGCTGCTCGCGGCGATGACCACGAGCAACGCCGGCGCGCCGGTATTTCTCCGCGCGTCGCGACTATGACCGCCACTCCGGCCGGACCGAACCCCGACTCGATCATCCGCACGCGCTCGGGGCGCGTCGTCGAGCTCAAGGTCCACCGCTGCGTGTGGAGCGGCGCGTTCTCGGACAACTCCCCGCTGGCCATCGAGGAGTGCGGCCGCGAGCGCGTGCTCCGCGCCGAGATCGACGTGCAGCTCCTGCGCGACGGCACGTTCGTCGTCTTTCACGATGAGCGCTTCGATGGCAGCACCGACGCGCGCGGGCTGGTGCGCGACGCGAGCCCCGCGGACGCGGCGCGCGCGCGCTTCGCCGACGGCTCGCACCCGCTGCTGCTCACCGAGGCGGTCGCCCTGATCGCGGCGCACGAGTACCCCAGGCGCATCGAGCTCGACCTCAAGGAGCACGAGCCGTACACCTGGGCCGCGGCCGAGGCGCTGGCTCGCGCTGTCCAGCCGGCGAAGGACCGGCTGGTGTTCGGTGGCGCGGCCGATTGGAATCTGCGGAAGATCCTGCAGGTCGATCCGACGCTTCTGGTGAGCCTCAATCCGCACGCGTACATCGACACGCAGGATGAGCACGGCCACCTGCCCGCCGGCGCGTACGGCTATCGCGACGCGCATCCGCTCGCGCGCCGGCGGGTCTCCGCGGTCGGCGACTACCTGCGCGACCGCTTCGGCGGGATCATGCGTCTCGTGCCCGGCGCCTCGGAGGCGCACCTGCGCATCGAGATGCTCGAGCGCATGCTCGACGACGGAGTCGCCGACGCGGTGGAGATCTTCCACGCGATGGGGATCGCGGTCGACGTCTGGACGCTCGACGCGGGCACGCCGCGATGGACGGAGCGGCTCGCGCGCGCTCTCGAGGCTGGCGTGGACATCGTCACGACGAACACCGCGCCGGCGATGGCGGCCGCGGGACGGGCCGCCGGCACGCCCGGTTAGCCGGCCAGGCCACCGCCGTCGCCCGCGAACGCGCGGGCGTGGATGAAACGCACGTACACCGGGCGGCCGTCTAGCGCGAAGGCCTTCGGCACGCGCACCTCAACGTCGCCGAGGTCGGCGTGACGGCCCACCAGCCGCTTGTACGCGCCGAAGTTCACCACGCGCGGGTCCGCGAGCGCGAACGTGCCGGCACCGGGTGCGTGCACGATCTCGAGATCCTCGGGGCGAGCC
>JANMWW010000141.1:0-2255 GCA_031394155.1 Chloroflexota bacterium
GCGCTGCCGCGGCAGCCTGGGTGTTTCGGGCGCCGCTCACCCGGACGATCGTGCGGTGGGAGCGCATCCCCGCCCCGCCGCGGTCACCGGAGCCGACGCTGCCGCCGGCGCTCGCGCCACCGCCGCCGCCAGACCTCATGACATCCCCGCCCGCGTTGCACCGCTAGCCCAAGTTCGTCACGGAAACGGCGAGACGTCGAGAAAGCCTAGGAAATCCGCTTACGACGCCGCGAAGTCTCCACTACATTCGGCGTTCCACTCAAGATGGGCGGGGACGGTGATGTTCAGTTGGTCGAGCAGGCGCTGCTGCTCCGGCGTGGGCTGTGCGACGCGTCGAAGCCGGATCTCCCGGCCGTCGGTCGTGGGCAGCACAATGTCGGCGCTCTGCAAGGTCGCGAGCTGCGCAAGGGCTTGGCTGGGCGAGAGCCCCGAGCCGCAGCGGCGTAGCTGGTGTTTCAACGTGACCCAGAGCGCGTAGCCGAGAAACGCGATGAGGACATGCGCCTTCACGCGCCGCTCGAGCTGATGGAAGACCGGACGGATGGCGAGCTCGCTTTTCAGCGCGCGAAAGGCGGCTTCCGCTTCCGTCAATTGGATGTACTTCGTCCACAGGTCCTCGGCGTTCTGGCCCTCGAGATTCGTGCGGAGCAGATACGCCCCCTCGCGTGCATCGCGCCACAGGCGCCGCGCCTCGATCAGCTGCCAGTGCAGGCGCAGCCGGCCGTCCTCGTCGCGGAGCGCCATCTCGTACAGGTCGGCGACCGAGGCATAGCGCTCCTGCAGCCGGCCCAGCGCCCGCTCGATCACGGCCCGGTCCTTCACGCGCCCCGTCGCGACCCGTGTCGCCAAGCGTTGGAGCGCGTCTTCGAGGCGGGTCGAGAAGCGCCGACGAATGGCGCGTTCCTTCTCGCGGCGCGAAGTCGAGCGGCACAGCACATACGTTTCGGTCCCGCCGGGGATGGGAATCACTTGGGCCTCGACCTCGTCGCGGACGCGGGTCCAGGGGCCGTCCAGCAGCGCCTGCTCGACGGCTCGCAGCTGGGTCCGCCGCGTCCCCACGAGATACTGGCCGCCCCGCCGCCGGATCGCGGTCAGATTGGCGTCACTGACGATGCCCCGGTCAAAGACCCACACGCGGCGCGCCTGGCCGTACTTGCGCTCGACCATGCGCATGATGGTCTCCAGGGTCGTCACATCGGTGCGGTCGCCGTCGAAGGTCTCGTAGCTGAGCGGAAAGCCGTCGACATTGACGATCAGCGCGAGCACGACTTGCTTGCAGTCCCCGCGATGATCCCGGCTGTAGCCGCGCTGCAGCATCGGGTCCTTCAGCGCCGCGCCTTCGACATAGCTGCTCGTGAGGTCATAGAGCAGCACGTCGAACTCCGCGGCAAACAGCTCGCCGTAGCGCGCGGTGAGATGGCGCTCGAGCGCGGTCTTGTGCGGCAGCAGGTGATCGAGCGTGCGATAGAGCCGGCTGTCGTTGATCGTGCCGTCGGGAAGATGCAGCAGATCGTCGAGCGCCGTCGTGGGATACCAGCGCTCTTCAATCGCCAGTTCGCTCCCGGGCGCGCAGAGCCGATTGATCGCGAGGATCGCGGCGACGCGCGACCACGGCACGTCGGCGGGCACCGCATCCACCCGCGTCTCGAAGAACTCGTCCAGCCGCAGCTGCCGCCAGAGCGCCAGCCCGAGCAGCGCGGCTCCCAGTTGCCGCGTCCGCTCCAACCGGACACGTTGGACCAAGACGTGTGCGACCTCCGCGTCATCAGGGGGCGGCGCGATGTCCGAGGGAAACAGTTTCAGCTGGTGTCGTTCGCCGGCGTCATTGAACACGTCGATGGTCTTCAGCCACCGCGCCTGCGCCGAGTCATTCAACTCGCCGAGATGACACACCGTCCGTTGCCGCGGCCCATCGGGCGTGCGCACCGTTTCCACGAGCGACCAGTAGGTGTGTCGCTTGCCATCTTTCTCGCGATGATTGGCTCGCAGAAACATCGGCGCGGATCGTCGCACGCGCGATCAGCGGCCGCAAGCGGGTAGGTCTACACTACATCGCGAATCGAGGAACGCCGGATTGATACTGAAGGACTTATGGCGATGAGCGACCCGAAAAACCTCTCACCTGCCGTTTCCGTGACGAAGATCGGCTAGCTGCGCGATCGGATGCAGGCGATCGAGCTCGCAGCCCGTCTGCGCTGACTCGGGACTGCCTGAACGATGTGGCGCAGCGCTCGAGCGCCGCGGGACGGCGAAGC
>JANMWW010000151.1:0-4927 GCA_031394155.1 Chloroflexota bacterium
GCGACGTCACGGGGATCGACGAAGACGCGGCGCGGGCGCGTCTCGAGGCGAACGACTGGAGCGTGCGCCGGAGCCTCGAAATACCGGGAGGCGAGCCGCGGCGGTGAGGCTGATCGTCAACGCGGACGACTTCGGATACACGGCCGGCGTCACGCGCGGGATCGTGCGCGCGCATCAAGGTGGCATCGTGACGTCGACGACGCTCATGGCGAACGCTCCGGACACCGAGGGCGCGGCGAAGGCCGCGCGTGCCGACCGGACGCTCGATGTCGGCGTGCATCTCGTCTTCACCTACGGCCGTCCTCTGACCGCGGCAGATCGCGTCCCGTCGCTCGTGACGGAGACCGGTTCGTTCCCGCGCGTGACCGACCTGCTGCGGTCCGGCCGGCCCAAGGCCGACGAGGCGCTCATCGAAGCGCGCGCGCAGTACGCGCGCGTGCGGCAGCTGCTGGGCCGCGACCCGACGCATCTCGACACGCATCACTGGGTGCACGACCTTCCCGCGCTCGAGGATGCGGTGCTCGCGCTCGCGAAGGAGACCGGCACGGCCGCGCGCACGCACGATGGCCGGCAGCGCGCGCGCTTCCGCGACGCCGGTGTGCGCACCCCGGATCGCTTCGTCCGGGAGTACCAGCACACCGGGAAGATCGGGCTCGAGCGCCTCATCGGGCTGCTCGAGGCGCTCTCCGAGGACGCCGGCATCATCGAGCTCATGTGCCATCCCGGTGAGCCCGACGAGGAGCTGCTGTCCGGTTCGAGCTACGCCGCCGAGCGCGGCGTCGAGCTCGAGGCGCTGACCGATCCCTCGGTGCGCGCGACCATCGCGCGTTTGGGGATCGAGCTCGTGGACTATCGAGCCGTATGAGAAAGGCGCTCTGGGTGGTCCGCGACAAGATCACAACGCCCGAGGCGGTGGACGATCTCATCGAGGCATCCGCGACGCGGGGGATCTTCGACCTCGTCGTGCAGGTGCGCGGTCGCGGCGATGCGTACTACGACTCCGCGCTCGAGCCGCGCGCCGAAAGCGTCGCGCCGGGGTTCGACCCGCTCGAGCGGCTCATCCGCTATGGCGGGACCGCGGGCCTCCGCATCCACGCGTGGGTCAACGTGTTCTTTGTCTGGTCGCACCCCGAACGCGCGATGCCGAAGGATCCCTCGCACCTCGTCAATCGCCATCCTGATTGGCTGCTCCGTCCCGACGGAGTGCGGCATCACGATCCGGCCGGCGGCAAAGACTTCGAAGGGATCTACACCGACCCGGCGAGCGCGGCCGCGCGTGAACACACGCTCGACGTGTATGAGGACATCGTCACGCGCTACCGGGTCGCGGGGCTGCACTACGACTACGTGCGCTACCCGCAGGTGACATACGCGAAGACGCCCGAGGATCACGCGTACGTCACGACGCTGGTGCGCGAGAGCGCTGCCCGGATCCGTCGCGCGCGGCCGAGCGCGGTCATCTCGGCCGCAGTGTTCCCCGACCAAATCACCGCGAAAGAAAGGGTCCTGCAGGACTGGCCTCGATGGGCCGCCGAAGGCTGGGTAGACACTCTTTGTCCGATGGCCTACCGCCGCGACAGCGCGGAGGTCGCGCGCCTGCTGGCGGCGGCACGCGCAGCGGCTCCAAAGACCGAGATGTGGGGCGGCCTGATGGGCTACGCCGGCGAGACCGAGACGCTGCGTGCGCAGGTCCGCGCGGCGCGCGACGCGGGACTGGAGGGCGCGATCCTCTTTGCCTACGACGGCGCACAAGGCGATCTGTTGGACGTTTTCGCGACCGCGTGACGGCGGACCTATCATCACCGCCCGTGCCCGAGCAGCCGACACCAACACCGGTCGCAGCCCCGCCGCCGCAGGAGGAGCCCAAACCCGACCCGCTCGCCGCTTCGGTCGCGGCAGCGATCGGCAAGCTCCGGCGCGAGGCGGGACTCTCCGAGCGCGCGGCGGCGAAGAAGCTCGGCACGTCGCAGACGCAGCTCCGCCGCATGGAGGATCCGCGCTACCTTCCCTCGCTCCGCTCGCTCGCGCGCGTCGCGAACGCGTACGGCGCGCATCTGGTCGTGAGCTTCGATGCGCAGGAAGAGAAGGACCGCGCCGCGGCGGCCAAGCCAGCTCCGGCGAAGCCAACGCCCGCGCCGAACGCGGCGCCGGCTGCGAAGAGCAAGCTCGCCGCTAAAGCGTCCGGGTCACCTTCGAAAGGCCGGCGGGCCGCTCCGGGTCGCGCCCGTGCAGGCGCGCGACGTGCGCCGCGACGTGCTGCGCCACGACGGAAAGGGCGATAGGCGCGAGCGCCTCGCTCACCGGAGCCCGCAGCAACACCGCGTCATCGACCTTCTCCGCAAGACCCGCGTCGTTCGTGATCGCGTAGACGCGCGACCCGCCCTTTGTGAGGCTCGCCGCGATCCGGCGCGCTTCACCCAGCGTGGCACCGCGTGAGGCGAACAGCAGCACCGGTGTTCCGCGCTGCGCGAGCGTGAGCGGCCCATGCTCGAAGTCCGCGCTCGAGTACGGCTCGGCCCACACGCGCGTGAGCTCTTTGATCTTGAGCGCTCCCTCGAGCGCTGCGGAGTAGTCGTAGCCGCGACCGAGCACCACGAGCACGGGACTCTTGCCGATGCGGCGCGCCAAGCGCTTCGCGTCCGCCTCGGCGTCGACCGCCTCCTGCACCGATTCGACGATGCCCGCGAGCGAGAGGCCACCGCGCTCGCGCGCCTGCGCGGTCGCGGACGCGAGCAACGCGAGAGCGACGAGCGATCCGGTGTAGGTCTTCGTCGCGGCGACGGCATGCTCGGGACCGCAGCGCAACAGGAAGGATCGACCAGCGGCACGCGCGAGGCGCGACCGCGGATAGTTCGTGATCGCGAGCGTGAACGCGCCATCCTCACGCGCGGCGGACAGGACCGCGGCGACATCCGGCGAGCTGCCCGACTGCGAGATGCCGATGACCGCGCCGTCGGTAAAGCTCGGCGGAGCGTGATACCGCGTGACCAATGACGGCGCCGCAGACGCGGTCACGATCCCCGCGACGCTCTCGAAGAGGTACTTGCCGTACGTCGCGGCGTTATCGGACGAGCCCCGCGCCACGAGCGTGAGATGCCGGGCGCGCGCGATGTCAGATGCGAAGGCGCGAGCCTCCGGCCAGCCCTCGTCCAGCAGGCGGCGGACGACGGCGGGCTGTTCGGCGATCTCGCTGCGGAGCGTCATACGTCGATGATGGGACTAGTACGAGCGGGGCAGGACGCACGTCATGCTTGTCTGCCTGGCGACGCACGCGGAGCATTGCCCCGGATGTTCCGCAGCGATGCCCGAGGACGGCTCGCCGACAAGATCGCGTCCTACCTCCGCGGGCAGCTTCCCGGCGACTTCCTGGTCCTCGCACGCTATGCGCCGCGTGACGGCGGCGACCGGGTTCCGGTCGTGATCATCGGACGAGGCGGCCTCGTGATCGTCGAGCCGCGCGATGACGAGGGCGCGTTCGTCTGCTACCAGGACCATTGGTACAAGGCCATTGGCGTCGTAGCGCACGCGCTCGGAGATGCACCATCGCTTCGGGCACGCGACAACGGCGTCCGCGTGAAGCGCGACCTCGGCACCGGCGGATTCATCAATGTGAAGGTGGACGCGCTCGTACTGCTCACGAGGGGAGAGCCGGTCGATGTGCGAAGCTCGTGCGTACCGGTGATCGCCGGCCTCGATCCGCTGGTGCGGCATCTGCTGCAGCGCGCATCGGCCGTGCCAGCACCTGAGGACACGCGGGCGCTCGCGGAAGCGCTGGCTCACCCCATCAAGCTGAGCGTGGGGTAAGGGGCGGCGAGCGAAGCGCGGCAAACAGATCCGTCTCGAGCGGACCGTGCGGGTCGGGGAACTCGCGGATGAAGTGTTCTTCTCCCAGGATCGTCGGGCGCGACTCCTTCACGCGGAGCCACATCTTCATGTCCGGTGCCTGCGTCCGGTGCGCATACATCGCCTCGATCTTTCGATCGACGTCAGCGTCGATGACCGCGCCCAGCCGCTCGCGCGTCCAGCGCTGTGGCTTCACGGTGAGCGTGGTCATGTATTCGGCGAACTCCGGCACGAGCTGCTTGAGGTTGTCGATCAGGTCCGCCGACGCGACGAAACGGTAGACGCGCTTGACATGCACGTGATCGCCGAGCTCCGGCTCGTAGCGCTCGATGCCCGCGAGGTCGATGGCGCGGAGCGCGCGCTCCCCCGCCGCGATGTGATCCGGGTGCCCGTAGCCGCCGTCGGGCCCCCAGGTGATCACCACGTCGGGCCGCACCGTGCGCAGCCAGCGGACGATGTCCTTGATCACGTGATCCGCGTTGACACCGGCGAGCCCGCCGTCGGGGTACCGCAGGCACGTGGTGCTCTTCAGTCCCATGCGTCGTCCCGCCTCCGCGAGCTCGAGCGCGCGCGCCGCGCCGACGTGCTCGCGCGGGATGACCGGCGCATCCGCCCCGCCGGCCCAGCCCTGCTCGCCTTCGGTGAGGCAGAGGCTGTGCACGTCGAAGCCCTCGCTCGCATAGCGGATGAGCGTGCCGCCAGTTCCGAACGTTTCGTCGTCCGGATGCGCGAGGATCGTCGCGAGTGTGCGCGGCATCGCCACGGACGATAGCCCGAGCCGTATGCTCGCGCCGCGAATGGGACTCGGTTAACAGACCAGGATGAGCGGCACCGCTCGCATCGTCGTCGTCGAGGACGACGCATCGGTCGCGGAGCTCGTGACGCTGTACCTGCGGAACGCAGGCTTCATCGTCGAGCACGCGCCCACCGGGGCGCGTGCGCGCACGCTGTTCGACGAGGTGAAGCCGGCGCTGGTGGTGCTCGACCTCGGTCTTCCCGACGCCGATGGCATCGACCTGTTGAAGGAGCTCCGCGCGAAGGGTGACACGCCGGTCATCGCGCTTACCGCGCGCGCGGAGGACGC
>JANMWW010000153.1:0-14115 GCA_031394155.1 Chloroflexota bacterium
GCTTCGCCGGCACGCCCCTCAAGCTCGAATTCAAGAGCGCGCACGAATGACACTCGTCGGCCTCGCCGCATACGCGATCGTCGCCGTCGTCGGGTATCTGATCGGGTCGATCTCGAGTGGCTACATCGTCGGCAAGATCTATCGCAACGTTGACCTTCGCACGGTCGGTTCCGGATCGACGGGAGCGACCAACACGTTCCGCACCCTCGGGCGTGGCGCGGGCGTCCTCGTCGCGACGCTCGACATCCTCAAGGGTGCGCTCGCGGTGGTCTTCGCGCAGTTGATGTTCGGCGAGGGCACGTACGGCCGTCCGATCGCAGAGGCGCTCGGCGCCGTCTTCGCGGTCGTCGGCCACTGCTGGCCGATCACGCTGCAAGGCCGCGGTGGCCGCGGTGTCGCGACCGGCTTTGGCGCGTTGCTCTTCGTCGCGACGCCCGCGTGGGCGAGCGCGGTGGCGGCGTTCGCTATCGCGCTCGCGCTCACGCGGATGGTCTCGGTCGGATCGCTGGCGTCCGTCTTCGGCGCACTCGTGGGATATCTGCTCTTCTGCGCGACAGGCTGGCTCTCTTTCAACTGGGCGACGCTGGGGTTCATCCTCATCGCCGGCTCCATCGTCTACGTCCGGCATCTGCCGAACATCCAGCGGATCGTCCACGGCGTCGAGCCGCGGCTGGGCGCACGAGTCGGGCGGTGACCGCGGTCGCGGTGCTTCAGGCGGGCTCATGGGGGACGACCCTGGCGACGATCCTCGCCCGCGACGCCGGGCGCGACGTGGTCCTCTGGACCCGCGACACCGAACAGGCGCGAGCCCTCGGCGCGGACCGCGAGAACCGCCGCTACCTGCCCGGCATTCGCATCCCCGACCGCGTGGAGATCACGTCCGATCTCGAGCGCGCACTTGGCTCCGCCGAGGATGTGATCGTTGCGACGCCGAGTGTCGGCGTGCCCGCGCTTCGCGATCGCGTCGGGCCGCTGCTTCGAGGGCACCACCACGTGCTGTCCGCGACGAAGGGCCTCGCCGAGGACGGGCGCCGCATGAGCGAGCTCTGGGGCGAGGCCGTCGGCGCATCACGCGTGGCGGTCCTCTCGGGCCCGAACATCAGCCGTGAGATCGCGTCCGGGCATCCTGCGGCGACGGTCATCGCGTCCGCGAGTTCCGACACCGCGAAGCGCTTCCAGTCGCTCACGGGAACGCCGATGTTCCGCTCCTACACCGATGCCGACGTCGTCGGGGTGGAGCTGTGCGGCGCGCTCAAGAACATCGTCGCGCTCGGTGCGGGCGCGATCGACGGCATGGGCTACGGCGACAACGCCAAGGCCGGATTCATGACCCGAGGGCTCGCCGAGATCGCGCGCTACGGCTTCGCGTGCGGCGCGAACCCACTCACGGTCGCGGGCCTCGCGGGAGTGGGCGATCTCATCGCGACGTGCATGAGCAAGCACTCGCGGAACCGCACCGTTGGCGAGCTCCTCGCGAAGGGCGTCGCGGTCGGCGAGATCCGCGACCGTCTGGGCGGTCAGATCGCCGAGGGCCTGACGACCGCGGAGGCCACGTACCGCGCGGCGCGCGGGCTCGAGGTATCCATGCCGATCACCGAGCAGACGCATCTGGTGTTGTCGGAGGGCAAGCCCATCCGCGAGGCGATGCGCGACTTGATGCAGCGCGAACGCGGTGAGGAAGTCGCGGGACCGCTCGCGGAGATCTCGCGGCTGATCGCAAGCGCGGCCGCGGCACGCCGGGGTTGATCCGCCGTTCGGACCCGTGATGCGTAGGCGCTGGCGGTCCATCGGGCTCGTGTTGGCCGCCGTCCTGGTCATCGCCTGCTCGACCTCGCAGCAGACACCGACTCCGATTATCGCGACCGCTCCGACAAGTGGCGCAGACGTTCCGCTGCGGATCCTTGTGACACGAGTGGACGGAGGCGCACCCATTCCAGGAGCAAAGGTCTGCGCCGGCCGCGCGTCGTCGGCGTCCCCGAGCTGCACCACCGCCGATGCGCAGGGCACCGCGACGCTCGTCGGACCCGCCGGGACCTACTTCGTGCGCGTTAGCGGGCCGGTCGAGCAGCGCTGGCGGGAGACCACGCGCGTCGTCGATCTGGGCGGCGGCCCCGCAGCGCTGTGGGTCGAGCTCCAGCCGCTGCACCGCATCTCCGGCACGATCCGCGACGAGGCAGGCGCCAAGGTCGCGGGCGCACAGACCTGCGCGCATCCGGCGATCGATGAACAGACCGTGTGCTCGCGCAGTGCCGCAGATGGCACCTACGCGGTCGACGTGAAGTCGGGGATCTACCGGCTCGAGGTGAGCGGCCCGGCCGGCGCGCGGTTGGTGTCGCAATGGGCGCGCGGGCGTGCGTTCCTAGAGGAGGCTGAGGTCCTCGACGCCCGTAGCGTCGACGTGCCCGACGTGGACGTGGATCTCGTACGCGGAGTTGTGCTGCGCGGGGTGGTCACGTTCGGGGGCACGGTCATTGAAAACGCGCAGGTCTGCCTTCGAACACTGGCTGCGCCGTTGCCGCTCGAGTGCGAGCGCACCGACAAGCAGGGACGCTTCGCGGCCCTGCGGGAACCGGGTCGGTACTACATGTGGACCGTGCCGCCGGCGAACCTTCGAGCGATCCCACAGTGGTGGGATGACGCCGACATCGGCGTGGGATCGAGCGTGATCGACCTGACGCGCGATCGTGCGGCCGACGTGGCGCTGCGCGGCGGCGCGACCATCCGCGGCACGGTGCGCGCGAGCGACGGCGAGCTCATCGTGAACGCGCTGGTGTGTTTCGACACGCCGTTCCCGACCGGCAGGATCTGCCGCGAGACCGGCGGCGATGGCCGCTACGCGATCACGACGCGTCCCGAGACGTACATCGTGAACGTCATTCCGCCTCCACACACCGATCTCATCAGCGAGTACTGGCAGCGCGCCCGCACTTGGCCGGAAGCGGACGCGTATGTCGTCAGCAGGAACGACGCGACGCTCGATCTGGTCGTGCGGCGCGGGACGCTGGTCACTGGGCTCGTGAAGAACGGTCGCGGCATCGGCGTGGCCGGCGGCTTCGTCGGGTTCTGGGACGACGCGGATTTCGTCGCCGCCACGCAGACCGACGCAGCCGGCCGATTCGAGCTCGTCGTTCTCCCCGGTCACTACCGCGTCGTAACCGACCCGCCCTATGTCGGCACGGTCAACCTCGTCGGAAAGGAGAGCGCGCTCGATGTGCCCGCACAGGAGGAAGTGACGATCGTGCTCGGTGACGTTGCGCCCTAGCCAAATAGGCCCGGCTGGATGGAGTGACACGACGCCGGATTAGAGTGGGGAAGCGCCTGGGCGACGATGCGCCCCTGGCAGCTATGCGAAAGATCCAAGGAGCCTGCCATGTTCCGCCGACTTCTCCAGCCGACCACCGTTGCGTACGCGCACTGCGACATTCCCTGCGGCATCTACGACCCGACGCCCGCGAAGATCGCGGCCGACACGGTCGCGAAGATGGTCGAGAAGATAACTGCTCTACCGACGACCAACCCGCCGGACGTTGCGACTCGCAACAGCTTCGTGCGCATGGTCGCGGTGAAGGAGCAGCACGCGGAGATCTGCAAGAAAGAGCTGCAGGTCCTGTGGTCCGACTACTTCAAGCCGGAGCACCTCGAGAAGTTCCCGAAGCTGCACGACAGCTTCTGGAAGGCCCTGAAGCTCGCATCCAAGAACAAGCAGAACGTCGACGCCGCGGCCTCCGCGGAGCTGCAGGCCGCCGTCAAAGAGATCAGCGACATGTTCTACGCGAGCAAGAAGTAGCGATGCGTCCATGGCGGGTGGCCGTGCGCGGCCACAGCATGGAGCCGGCGCTGCGGGAGGGGGACTGGCTTCTGGTGGTCCCGCCGCGCCGGCCGCCGCGATCCGGCGACGTCGTTCTCGTGCGTGACCCGCGCGAGCGCACGCGCCTTCTGCTGAAGCGCGTTGCCGAGGTCGAGACCGAGGGTCTCGTCGTCGTCGGCGATCATGGCGACCACTCGACCGACAGCCGTCACTTCGGTGCGGTCCCGTTCGCCGATGTCATCGGCCGCGCGGCCCTCCGGTACGCGCCGCTCCGCAGATTCGGACTGCTCGGCCGTGCCTGAGGTGGTCACGTGCGTGCGCTGTCATCAAGCGCGCGAGGGCGCCGGCCGCGTGCTGCCGGGCGCGCTCGGCGACGAGATCGAACGGAGCGTCTGCGCCGTGTGTTGGGCAGAGTGGTTGCAGCAGCAGATCCGCGTGATCAATCACTACGCTCTGAAGCCCGCGATGCGCGAGGATCGCGAGAAGCTGTACGACATCACGCGCGAGTTCTTCGGACTCGAACCGGTCAAACGCGAGAGCTGAATCGTGTCGGGGTGCCGGGATTTGAACCCGGGACCTACAGTCCCCCAGACTGTTGCGCTACCAGGCTGCGCTACACCCCGTGCTGAATGACGAGTCTACGGTAGAAAAACCCCGCCCCGATCGCGCGCGTGCGGTCGCGCTCGCGCGTCTGCACGCGCAGATCCGCGCGTGCACGCGATGCGCCGACGACGGCTTCATCCCGCGCGCATTCCCGGTCGTCGCGGGACGCGCAAGCGATCGCGTGATGATCGTCGGCCAGGCCCCGGGTGCCGTCGAACTCACGACGGGTCTGCCGTTCTCCGGTCGCGCGGGCGCCGAGCTGCGGCGCTGGCTCGCGCGCGCGGGCATAACTGAGGAGCACCTGCCTTATCGCACCTCGATGACGAAATGCTTTCCAGGCAAGGCGGCGAGTGGGGCAGGAGATCGCAAGCCAAGTCCGCCGGAGATCGCGAACTGCGCCACCTGGCTCGCGCGCGAGATCGCGCTCGTCGATCCGCGGATCCTGCTGCCCGTTGGCCAGCTCGCGATCGAGCGATTCATCGGCAAGGTCCCGCTCGGCCAGGTCGTCGGGACGATGCTGCGGAAAGGCGAAAGAGTCGTCATACCCCTGCCGCATCCCAGCGGCGCGTCGCGCTGGCTCAACCAAACGGAGAACCGCGCACTGCTCGACCAAGCTCTGCGACTGCTCCGCCGCGAGTACCGGGCACTTGACAATGCAGTCAACGCAGGCAAAATAGGTTCGAGCAGGTGACGCTCATAAAGCACACAAAGCAGGAGCCGCAGTGGCAATGTCCGGGCCGCGCGTCGACCGCGATGCCTCCGAGCAGGAGTTCCTCACGACTGACGAGGTCGCGCGGCGGCTACGCGTTCATCCAACGACCATCTTGCGCCGACTCGGCGCAGTGGACGACGCAGATCCGTCCCGCATACCTGCGGTACGTGTCGGTCGTGTCTGGCGCATCCCACGGAAAGAGTTCGAGGAGTGGCTTGCTCGTTCCAGTCAGGCACCTCGCCTGTCTGGTCGGCAGCGACGCCTTTTCTGACGTGGCGCTCCAGATGATCCTCGTGGGAAGGGAGGTGACCTAGATGCCAGCCAAGAAGAAGAAGGCAGCCAAGAAGGGCAAGAAGAAGTAGTTCTTCTGACCTTGTGGTGACGGCGCCGCGGGCGGGCGGCGCCTGAGCCTTTCGCGACACGCGCTACCGAGCTGATCCCAAGAAGCGGTCCTAGTACCACCGGCGACATACCGGCATCGGCGTTACATGCGTTCTCCCTGTACATGCACCGACACCGGGTGGGTGGCCGCGTCATGCGCCTGCTTGCTCTTATCCCTCTGCTCTCCCTCGGCCTACTCCTAAGCGCGTCCGTCGCGGATGCGGATGTCGTGAGCGGGACCGCGATGATGACGCTGCACAATCAAATGCGCGCCGCGATCGGCGCGCCGACGATCCCAATGGACGCGCGTGTCACGCTGGCCGCGCAGAACCACGCGACCTACAACTCGGCGAACCGCATCACCGGCCACTACGAGACCGCGGGCCTCCCGTACTACACCGGCTACGGTCCACGCGATCGCGTGATCGCCGCGGGTCTGGTGACGACGTTCGTGAGCGAGGTCGCGACCGGTGGCGGGAGCGGCGCGCTCGCTGGCGTGAGCCAGCTGTGGGACGCGCCGTATCACCGGCTCGGACTGATGCATCCCAGCGCAGCGTCCGCCGGATGGGGTCACTCCGATCTCGCTGGATCCGCGACGGTCGGCGACATCACGTATGACTTCGGCATTCGCTCGGTGGACTACGTGCGCTCGCCCGCGAACGGACAGACGGGTATCCCGCCGTCATGGAGCGGGAACGAGTCGCCAAGCCCGCTCCCGGCTGGCGTCAGCGGCCCGGTCGGCTATCCGATCATGGTCGTGTATTCAGGCGGTCAGAACGTGACCATGCGCGCGGCGGAGATCATCGCGCCGAATGGCTCGCGCGTTCCGATCTACTACGCCGCGCAGCAGTTCGAATACGACTACCAGGTCATCATCCCGCAGGCGCCGCTCGTCGCGGGCACCACGTATCACGTGCGCTTCGACATCAACGTGAGTGGCGTCATGGTCACGAACCAGTGGGACTTCACGACCGCCGGTAGCGGCACGAACCCGCCGCCGCCCGCGCCGGTCCCGACATCGACGTACCACTCGAGCTTCATCGATCAGTCGCCGTGGCCGACGCTCGTGCCCGGCGCGGCGACGCAGCTGCAGGTCCGCTTCCGCAACACCGGCACCGCGACCTGGACGAAGGGCGTCATGGGATCTCAGGCGAACCTCGGCATCAACGGCGATAACCGCACCTTCTCGGCTCTCGGAATGAACGTGAGCTGGCTGTCTCCCGATCGGCCGGCGGCGCAGTCCGAGTCCGTCGTGCCGCCGGGCGGCACAGCGACCTTTGTCTTCACGGTCCGCGCCCCGATGGCGCCGGGTTCGTATCGCATCCCGCTCCGGCCCGTGATCGACGGGACGACATGGATGGAGGACCAGGGCGTCTTCCTGGTCGTCGCAACGAACGGCAGCTATCACAGCAATTGGGTGGCGCAGTCCGTCTATCCGACGCTGAGCCCGGATGCGGTCAGTGGCGTGCTCATGGTCCAGTTCATGAACACGGGCACGCTGCCCTGGGTGAAGGGCGCCATCGGTCAGCAGGCCAACCTCGGCGTCGTCAATGACGACAACACCTGGTCCGGCCTCGGGGTGGGCTGGTTGACCCCGAACCGCGTCGCCGCGCAGAGCGAGGCGATGGTGAACCCGGGCGCTGTCGGTACGTTCACCTTCCAGCTTCGCGCGCCGTCCGCGCGTGGTGTCTACCGGATCGCGGTGCGGCCGGTCATCGACGGGACGACCTGGATGGAGAACCAGGGCGTCTTCTTGGTGATCACCGTCAACTAACCAGCGCTTGGGCTTCGCGTGCTGCGTCTAGCGCTGCGCGTCGGTGAACATGACCTCGAAGATCTCTTTGCACTTGGGGCATCTGACCGTCGCTGCGTAGGGCGGATCCGGTGGAACATCCAAATGCTCACGCGTGACGAAGCGCGGACCCACATTCGTATCACAGAACGGGCATGGGACGGCGTACGCGAGAAATCGATGACGATCCGCGCTGACGCGCCGTCGCTGATCGATGGTCATGCTCGGATAGTGTAGGTAGATGGCCGCGCCGAAGGGTCGCAATAAGATCGCGACCGAAACGAAGACGCTTCAGGTCGGCGATCTCGCTCTGGACTTCACCCTTCGGGCTCATGACGGCAGCGAGGTCACACTCTCGAAGCTGCGCGGCCGCAGGGTGGTCATCGCGTTCTTCGCCTTCGCGTTCACCAACACCTGAAACAGTGAAGCCCCCGCGCTGAACGCGCTCCAGGAGCGCTTCGCCGGCGGCGGTGCCCAGGTCGTGGGCATCTCGTGCGACACCGTGTACACGCTGAAGGACTGGGCCGAGCATCTGGGCGGACTCAAGTACCCGCTGTGCTCGGACTTCTGGCCACACGGCGCTGTCACGTCGGCGTACGGCGTGTTCAACGAGGAGATCGGCCGTCCCGAGCGCGCGATCATCGTGGTCGACCCAGCGGGCGTGATTCGCTACATCGACGTGCACCAGCTGCGCGAGGTGCCTGACGAGACAGAGATCGCGGAGCAGCTCGAGAAGCTCGAGGGCTAACCACGCGTGGGGATCAGATACGCCTTGCCGTCGGCGGCGATGGTGAAGGCCACCGCGTCCCCTTCGCCGACCGATCCGATCGAGTCTCCGCGCACGAGGACGTCGACGCCGCAATCGATCATCGCGATCTCGCCGGTCTCCTTGACCACGCCTTCGACCATGGCCTCCGCACCGACCACGCCGCCGTTGACGCGGCCACGACCGCTACCCTTCGTCACGTCTTTCGCCGTGAACTCGATCGCCATGGTCACGCGATCGCCGATCGCCAGGCGCATCTTGCGGGCGGCGCCGGTCGCGTCGCGGCCGCGCAGATCGACGCGCGCATCGCCCTCGCCGACACGCAGCGTGACGACGATGTCTCCCCTCGTGCCGTCGAGCGAGACGACGACGCCGCGGGACGCCTTCTGCCGCCATTTCTCAATGAAGGCGAGCTGCTCGAAGTCCAGCACGCTCCGTACGATACCCACGAACGTGCTGACCGCACAGGATTCGTTGCCACGCGCGGACCACGCGGCACCATAGAGATGACCCAGGAGGTGAGCCCATGGCGGACTACGCACATCCCGAAGCGCTCGTCGACACCGCGTGGCTCTCAGAGCACACGACCGATCAGAAGGTTCGCGTCTTCGAGGTCGACGTGACCACGACGTCATATGACGAAGGCCACGTACAGGGCGCGGTCGGGCTCGATTGGCGCAAGGATCTCCAGCAGCGCCCGGTCCGCGATCTGCTCGGCAAGCGCGAGCTCGAGGAGCTGCTATCGAAGTGGGGGGTCACGCCGGACACGACGATCGCGGTCTACGGCGACAACAACAACTGGTTCGCCGCGTGGTTCTTCTGGCTGCTGAAGTACTACGGGCACAGAGACGCACGCCTGGTGAACGGCGGACGCGCGAAGTGGGTCGCCGAAGGGCGGCCCCTGGTGACCGCGGCCGCGAGCTACCCGCGGACCGACTACAAGGCGAAGGCGCCGGACGCGTCGGTACGCGCACTGCGGGATCTCGTCCTTGAGCGCGTGACCGACGGGAAGTCGAAGCTCATCGACGTGCGCTCGCCAAAGGAGTACTCGGGCGAGCTGCTCGCTCCGGAGAACCTGCCACAGGAGGGCGCGCAACGCGGCGGCCACATCCCCGGCGCGCAGAACGTGCCCTGGGCGACCGCGGTGGCGGAAGACGGCCGCTTCAAGTCTGCCGACGATCTGCGGACGATCTACGAGGGGAAGGGCCTCGCGAAAGGGACCGAGACGATCGCCTACTGCCGCATCGGCGAGCGGAGCGCGCACACCTGGTTCGTGCTCCGCTACCTCCTCGGGCACGAGACGGTGCGCAACTATGACGGCTCGTGGACCGAGTGGGGAAGCTTGATCGGCGTACCCATCGAAAAAGGCTAGGCGGAAGAACCGCATCATGAGCGCGTGAGCTCAACGCACGCGCGCGACGAGATGCTCCAGCACCTTCGGCGGCTCGGGATCCGCGACCTCCGGGTCCTCGATGCGATGGCCCATGTGCCGCGCGAGGAATTCGTGCGCTCGTCCGATCGCGAGCTTGCGTACGGCGATTACGCGCTGCCCATCGGCGAGGGTCAGACCATCTCGCAGCCCTACGTCGTCGCGCGCATGACCGAGCTGCTCGATCCGCGATCGACCGATCGCGTGCTTGAGGTCGGCACCGGCTCCGGTTACCAGGCGGCGGTGCTCGGCCAATTGGCGGCGGACGTCGTGACGGTCGAGCGCCATGCCTCGCTCGCGGAAGCCGCACGCGATCTCCTCGCGCGCTCCGGGTACCGCAACGTGCGCGTCGTGAACGACGATGCGTCCCTCGGCTATGCGCCGAAAGCTCCGTATGACCGGATCCTTGTCACCGCGGCGGCGCCGAAGATCGACCCCGTCCTCGCCGCGCAGCTGACGCCATCAGGTCGGCTCGTCGCGCCGGTCGGTGACGAGGATCTGCAGGAGCTCGTGGTCCATCACGCGAACGGGCGCGAGGAGCGTCACGGCGCCGTGCGCTTCGTCCCGCTTCGTGGCGAGGCAGGCTTTCGACCGTGAGCCGTGCGGTCCTTTTCCACGGTGGACGGATCCATGTTGGCGATGGCGGCTCAGCCGAGGCGCTGCTCGCGCGCGACGGGCGCGTCGCGGCACTGGGGAGCGCGAAGGATCTGAAGCGCGAGGCATCGGACGCGGAGCTTGTCGATCTGCGCGGCGGCCTCATGGTGCCCGGCTGGGTCGACGCGCACGTTCACTTCATCTGGTGGGCGCTGCAGATGTCGCAGCTCGACCTGCGGGAATCGAAGACGCTCGACGACGCACTTGGGGCCATCGCGACGTACGCGCGACGGCTGCCGGAGGGCGCGTGGATCCTGGGCGGCCGCTTCGACAAGAATGTCTGGGGAAACTGGCCATCAGCCTCGGACCTGGACAAAGTGACCGCCGGGCGGCCGGCAGCGCTGCGGTCGAGGGATGGTCACTGCCGCTGGGTGAACACGGCAGCGCTCGAGCGCGCGCATGTCACGCGCGATACCGCTGCTCCCGCGGGCGGCACGATCCTGCACGACGAACGCGGCGAGCCGACCGGCATCCTTCAGGAGAACGCCAACAGCCTGGTCGATGCGGTCGTTCCGCCACCGACGGACGACGAGATGCTCGCGGCCGCGCACCTCGGTCAGCGCGAAGCCTGGAAGCGCGGGCTCGTCGGCTTCGAGAATCTCGATGCGTTTCGCGATCGTCTGCCGCTGGCGTCGTTCCAGCGGATGCACGCCGCGGGCGAGCTCGGGATGCGCGCAACCATCGGCATCCCGCGCGCGAAGCTCGATGAAGCGCTCGCCCTCGGCCTGCGCACCGGATTTGGTGACGAGTGGCTGCGCATCGGACACCTCAAGATCTTCACCGACGGTGCTCTCGGCTCGCAGACCGCGGCGCTGGACGAGCCATACGCCGGCAGCCTTGAGCGGGGCATCCTGACGATCGAGCCCGAGACGCTCACGCAGGAGGTCGCGCGCGCCGCTGCGGGCGGGATCGCGGTCGCGATCCATGCGATCGGTGATCGCGCAGTCCACGTCGCGCTCGATGCGATCGCTCCGACACGCAAGATCGCGCCGGAGCTGCGGCAGAAGGTCGAGCACGTGCAGCTCGTGCGCGCCGACGAGCTGGGGCGCTTCGCCGCACTCGGCGTCATCGCGTCGATGCAGCCGATCCACGCGACGAGCGATCGCGATCTCGCCGACCGGTACTGGGGTCCTGAGCGCACGAAGCGCGCGTATCCGTGGCGCACGCTGCTCGCGTCGGGTGCGCGGCTCGCGTTCGGATCCGACGCGCCGGTCGAGCCCATCGATCCGCTGCTCGGCATATACGCCGCGGTCGCGCGGCGCGGGCCGGGCGACGCGGATGCCTGGACGCCCGAGCAGAGGCTCACTCTTGACGAGGCACTGGCCGGCTACTCGAGCGGGCCGGCTTACGCGCTCGCACGCGAAGGCACGAGCGGCACGCTGGCGGTCGGGATGGTCTGCGACGCGACGGTCGTCGATCGCGATCTCGCACGGCTCCCCGAGGCCGACATCCTTGCGGCGACGGTGCGCGCCACGGTGACCGGCGGCATCGTTCGGCACGAGAACGGACTGGCATGACCGAAGCCGCGAAGGGTGCGCTCGCAGGCGTGCGCGTGCTCGACCTGACGCGCGCGCTCGCCGGTCCGTACTGCACGCTGATGCTCGGCGACCACGGCGCCGACATCGTGAAGGTCGAGATGCCCGGCACGGGCGATGAGACGCGCGAATGGATGCCTCCGCAGATCGGCGGGATCTCTGCTTACTACCTCTCGATCAACCGCAACAAGCGGAGCATCACGCTCGATCTGAAGCATCCGGACGGTAAGCGCGTCCTCGAGCGGCTCGTCGAGCGCGCTGACGTCATCGTCGAGAACTTCAGCCCCGGGACGCTCGGCCGCCTCGGCTTCCCCGACGATCGCCTTCGCGCGATCAACCGCCGCGCGATCGTCTGTCACATCAGCGGCTTCGGGCAGGATGGGCCGGGCCGAGCGTGGCCCGCGTACGACCTCATCGTGCAGGGCATGGGCGGGATCATGAGCCTGACCGGCGACGTCGGTCAGGACCCGGTCATGGTCGGCGTGCCGCAGGCCGATATGGTCGCGGGGATGTTCGCCGCCTTCGCGATCGCAGCGGCCCTCTTCGCGCGCGAGCGGACCGGCGACGGCCAGGTCGTCGATGCCACGATGCTCGGCGGGCAGGTCGCGCTCCTCTCGCGGCAGGCGGCGCGATTCTTCGCCGATGGCACCGTGCCGCGGCCGGAGGGCAACGTCCACGCGTCGATCGTTCCGTACCAGACCTTCCGCGCAAGTGACGGGCACGTGAACATCGGCGTCGCGAACAACGCGCTCTTCGAGCGGTTCTGCCGCGCGCTCGACCTCGACGAGCTCCTCTCAGACCCCCGTTTCGCCGACAACCCGGCACGCGTCGCGCATCGGAAGGAGATCGTGCCGATCATCGAGAAGCGCCTGTCGACTCTCAGCAAGGGCGAGGTCGTGCGCCGCCTGCGCGAGGCGAACGTGCCGGTTGGTCCGATCAACAGCCTCGACGAGGTGTTCGCCGATCCGGTCGTTCGGCATCTCGGCCTCATCGCCGAGGTCGACCATCCCACCGCTGGCCGCGTGCGCGCGCCGGGCATCCCGGTGCGGCTCAGCGGGACGCCTCCGTCGGTGCGCACGCCGCCGCCGCTGCTCGGAGAGCACACCGACGAGGTGCTTCGGGAGCTCGGGTACAGCGAGGACGAGATCGCCACACTGAAACGGGACGGCGCGATCTGAAACAGGTGACGGCGCCGGCCGGACGGCGCAGACCGCTCTGGGTGGTAGCTGCGCTCTCGCTGCTGACGCTCGGTGCGTACGTGCCGATCTGGTTCGGGCTCACCTGGGCCGAGCTGCGGCGCGAGACGAAGAACGACGCGATGAATCCGCTGGCCCACGCGTTGATGACGCTCGTGCCCGGCCTGAACGTGACGCTGGTCTGGCGACACTTCAAGGCGATCAACGCCTTTCTCGAACGCACCGGAGTGCCGATGCGGGTCGATCCGCTGAGCGGCGCCATCGGCATCATCATCTGGTGGCTGACGTTCACCCACTACGCTTCGGACCCCGTGTTCCTCGCGCTCGACGCGATCGAGCTGGCCGCCGGCACCGCCGTGGTCGTCTACGGGCAGCGCGCGCTCAACGCCGCCTGGGCGAGCCGTGGAGCTGAAGAGCGCGTTCTCGAGACCGATCTGATGGCCCTCGCCATCGCCGGGACCTACGCGCTGTTCACCATCGTCGGCTTCCTCGCGGCGCCATCGTGAGCGCACGCCGGATCCTCGTGGTCGGCTCGCTGGCGTACGACGACGTGCGAACACCGCTCGCCAGCAGAAAGTCCGTGCTCGGCGGCGCCGCGTCGTACTTCTCGATGGCCGCATCGCTCTATGCGCCCGTGCGACTCGTCGGCGTGGTCGGGGACGACTTCCGCGAGGAGGACGTCGCGCGTCTGACCAGCCGCGGAATCGACATCGCGGGCCTCGAGCGTCGAGAGGGTCGTTCGTTCCGGTGGAAAGGCACCTACGATTTCGCCCTCGACACCGCCGAGACGATCAACACTGACCTCGGTGTCTTCGGCGATTGGCAGCCGCGCATCCCACAGGAATTCGCTGACAGCGAGTTCGTCTTCCTCGCGAACATTCATCCGAAGATCCAGCTCGCGACGCTGGAGCAGATCAAGCGGCCGGCGCTCGTCGCGCTCGACACGATGAACTACTGGATCGAGAAGGAGCGCGAGGCGCTCGTTCGCGTGATCAAGCGGGTGGACATCGTGAGCATCAACGTGGGGGAGGTGCGGCAGTTCGTCGGGACGACGAGCGTCGTGCGTGCGGCGCGCGAGATCCTCGCACTCGGCCCGCGCGCGCTCGTGGTGAAACGTGGCGAGCACGGCGCGACGCTCTTCACGAATGACGCGATGTTCTGGTCTCCGGCGTGGCCGCTGGAGGAGGTCGTCGATCCGACGGGCGCAGGCGACACGTTCGCCGGCGGCGTCCTCGGCTA
>JANMWW010000174.1:0-1748 GCA_031394155.1 Chloroflexota bacterium
CCGGCTGGCGCAGCTGCTGAGTCCGGCCGAGCAGAAGCGCGCCTTGCTGGTGGGTGCAGCCATCAGGGCGGTGCATATGCTGTCGGCCGGCGCCTCTGGGGCCCTTCGCGTCGCCGCGGAAGACGTTGAGCTTCACGCTCGCCATCAGCTCTTCCCCGCGTCCACGGGTACGGCGGCCACGCCTGTGGGCTTGTCCTCACCCAGGAGCACCTTCAGCTCCTCCGGCATCTCCGGAACGGGCTCGGTGCGCAGTTCGAGACTGCCGCCGCGCCCGCGCGTGACCACGTTCTTCTTTCCCCACCCCGGATCCGGCTTGGGGAAGTCCTCGCGGGTGTGGCCGCCGCGGCTCTCTTCACGCATGAGCGCGGATCGTGTCACGGCCTCTGAGATGAGCAGCATCGTCTTCAGATCCAGCGCGAGATGCCACGACGGGTTGTAGACGCGACCGCCCGCGACGGCGATGCGCTCCGCACGCGACTTCAACGCGTCGAGCCGGACGAGTGCCTGCTGCAGCTCCGCCTTCGTGCGGATGATGCCCACGAGGTCCTGCATCGTCTCCTGCAGCTCGGCGTGCAGCGTGTAGGCGTTCTCGCCCTCACGTCGTTCGAGTGGCGCCACGACGTCGCGAGCGAGGCGATCCGCCTGCTCCTCGTCGACCATCGGCATCTGCGGCAGCCTCTTCGCGTACTCGGCGGCATACTGCCCTGCGCGGCGGCCGAAGACCAGCAGGTCGGAGAGCGAATTGCCGCCGAGACGGTTCGCGCCGTGCATACCGGCAGCGACCTCCCCCGCGGCAAAGAGACCGGGCACGGTCGATTGCGTCGAGTCCGGGTCGACGCGAACTCCCCCCATGATGTAGTGCAGCGTCGGGCCGACCTCCATCGCTTCCTTCGTGATGTCGACGCCCGCGAGCTGCATGAACTGGTGATACATCGAGGGCAGGCGCCGCTTGATGTAATCGGCGCTGCGGCGCGACGCGATATCGAGGAACGCGCCGCCATGCGGCGTGCCGCGTCCGGCCTTGACCTCGGCGTTGATCGCACGCGCGACCTCGTCGCGCGTGAGGAGGTCGGGCGTGCGCCGGTTGTTCTGCTTGTCGTCGTACCAGCGATCCGCCTCGGCCTCGTTATCGGCCGTCTCAGCGCGGAAGAACTCGGGGATGTACTTGAACATGAAGCGCTCGCCGGCGGAGTTCTTCAGCGTGCCGCCGTCTCCGCGCACGCCTTCGGTCACGAGGAGCCCGCGCACCGAAAGCGGCCACATCATCCCGGTGGGATGGAACTGGGTCATCTCCAGGTCGATCAGGTCAGCGCCAGCTTCGAGCGCCATGCCGAAACCGTCTCCGGTGTACTCCCACGAGTTGGAGGTGACCTTCCAGGCCTTGCCGACACCGCCCGTCGCGAGGATCACGGCCTTCGCGCGGAACAGGATGAGGTCGCCGCTCTGGCGGTCATAGCCCATCGCTCCGCAGACACGGCCATCCTCCGTGAGGAGGCGGTACATCGTCGTCTCCATGAACACGTCGATGCCCTTGTGTACGGCGTGCTGCTGGAGGGTGCGGATCATCTCGAGGCCGGTGCGGTCGCCGACATGCGCGAGGCGCGCATAGCGGTGGCCGCCGAAGTCGCGCTGCAGGATGAGGCCGTCCTTCGTGCGATCGAACAGCGCTCCCCACTCCTCGAGCTCGAGTACGCGATCCGGCGCCTCTTGGGCGTGCAGCTGCGCCATCCGCCAGTTGTTGAGGAGCT
>JANMWW010000183.1:0-5551 GCA_031394155.1 Chloroflexota bacterium
CCAAGACGCCGCGTGCGCTGTGGACGTCCAGATCGGCGGCAACCAGAGCTTGGACGCCAGCGGAACGATCTACATCCCGAGTGCGACGATCCACATGAACGGCAACCCGGCCACGATCGACGGCGGCCAGCTGATCGCGAAGCGCCTGGATATCCAGAACGGCAACCTGAACATCACGTACTCGGCCGGCACCGCCGCCCAGCCGATCCTGCCCCGCCTCGCCGAGTAACGCTCCGCGGGCCTGCGGGCGGCTACCCTTTCGGGATGCCGCTCGCGGGTCGCGACAAGCAAGCGCTCCTCGCCCTCATCGAACACGCGCAACCGGTGTATCTCCTCACGCGCTATCCGAAGAAGCAGGTCCTCGACGACAAAGGCGACGTGAAGCGCCTGCACGACGGACTCGAAGGCATGCGCGCAGCCGCGAAGGCCCTGCCGAGTGCGCTCAAAGAGCGGCACGCCATGATCCCGTGGAACGAGCTCGCGCAGGAACCCGATTCCGACGATCTGTTGTGGCGCCGCGCGAAGCGCATCGCGCCGACGGTGCTCCGCGAGCTCATACCGCTGCTGGAAGGCGAGCCCGAGGCAGCGTTCTTCCCCCGTCCAGAGGAGCCAAAGAACAAGTCCGCCGCGAAGAAGGACGCTCCGAAGAAGGCGCCGGCCGCTCGCGCTAGTGTCGCCCGCCGATCGTCGAACGGGGCGCCGTCACGGTGAGATTCGCGTAGAGCCCGAAGTCCGGCGTCAGCCCGCTTCCCAGGATGTACAGGCGCATCGGATAGGTCCGCACGCCTGTCTCCGCCGGCGCCATGAAGCGCACAATGAAGATCGCGACCTCGCCCGGGGCGACGTATGCGACGGATGGCATTGCCACAACGCGACCGTCCTCGAGGATGAGCGCCGCCTGCGCGCCGGGGCGATCGCTGAACCAACCCGCGGTCCCGGTATTACGTAACCCGACGACCCACAGCGCTTCGGTCCCGGCCACCGCGGTCGGATACGGAGCCTGCCATTCGTAGCCGGCGGCGAATGCCGAGAGCGGTGGCAGCGCGTACGCCGCGCCTTGGGATGCGCCGTCCGGCCGTTCTATGCCGGCGACAGAGGATGTCAGCCGTGGCAGAGCGAGCACGAGCGCGGTCAGTACGACGGCGACTCCCGCATACACCCCGTTGCGCCCCAACGCGCGAAGGGGCGCCAGGGAGGGGCGGACGAAGCGCCGTCGCGCTGCCGCGTCGACAACACGGAGTGGCGCGATCGTCGGCAGGCGCGGCACACCGATCGCGAGCAGACGGTATCCGACCTCGCGCAACTGGATCGCGAGCTCTCGCAAACGCACCGCGACCGTGAGCGCGAGCGCGAAGCGCCCCGCGCTCGATGGACGGCGCGACGGTGACTCGAACAGCCCGAAGCGAAGCACCAGCGCGATCCGCGGATCGAGCGCGACAGGCCCGAGCAGCTCGCGGGCGATGAGCGCGAGACCATACACGTCGGTCGCCCGCGTCGGCGCGTGCCCGGCGCGCACCTCAGGTGATGCATAGCCAGGAGTGCCGAGGATCTGGTCACGCGTGTTGCCGATGAGATCGGCGATGCCGAAGTCGATCAGCCGCACGCGGCCATCGGGTCCGATCATGATATTTGCCGGCTTCAGGTCGAGGTGCAGCACGCCGTGTGAGTGCAGCGCGCCGAGCGCCGACGCCAGCTGTCGCACGATCGCGGCGGCCTTGCGCGGTTCGACCTCGCCGTGCGCGAGACGCTCCGCGAGCGTGATGCCTTCGATGTACTCGAAGACGATCATCGTGAGCCCCATCACGTCGTGACGGCCGAGGGAGCGGACGATCCCCTTGTGCTCGATCGTCTCGAGCCACAGGCCTTCGTCGAGGAAGCGCGCGCGCACCTGCGGATCGTCGCGGTCGCGGAGGAGCTTGATCGTGACCATCTGGTCGCGCCGCTCGTCATGGGCCGCCCACACGTCCGCGCTCCCGCCCGAGCCGATGCGCGACGTCAGCGTGTAACGCCCGAGCAGCACGGTGCCGGGGCCCGGAGCGGCGGTCGGCGGTGTCAGGACGGTCGTTGGCTCGTTCGCATACCCCACCACACGGAGAAACGCGCGATGCGGCTGGTCGGTTCGGGTCGCGAGGGGCTCGGGGTCCTGCTGGTTCTGCTACCGCCCCGATAGACCCTATTGGCCTGAGAGGTCGCTGACGATCGGGCCGAGCTTTTCGACATCCGGACCGCGCAGGCAGAAGTATGTGACGCCGACCTCATCGCGCACGGTGCGTATATGCGCACTGATTTCAGTCAAGGTGCCGATGCCGCGATACGCGGAGGCGTGGATGACCGCAAGGTCGGACTTTGCCTTCTCGGCCATCTCGGCGATCGTCTTCTCGCGGTCGTCGGTGAGCATGCAGTCAAGGAAGATCGAAAACTCGATCTCGACGGCGCGTGCGCCGGCTGCGTCGCGCACGACCTGCGCCTGTGCCTTCATCGTGTCGAGCGTGACCGCGTCCTTCGCGAGCTTCCCTGTCCCCGTGATCCCGGCGGGAACGATGGCGACGATGTTCGCCTCGCGGCCCGCGAGCGTGAGGATCTCCGGCCCGCCGCCCGCGATCATCAGCGGCGGATGCGGCTGCTGGATCGTCTTTGGCCGGCACTCGGCCTTCTCGACCTTGTAATAGGTGCCGCTGAAATCGACCTGCTCCTCGGTGAAGAGGCGCTTCAGCAGCGTGATCGCTTCCGCCAGGCGCGCGACGCGCACGCGGCCTCGGTCGAACGGAATGCCCGTGCCCTGATAGTCGCGATCGAACCAGCCCGCGCCCATGCCGAGCTCGAAACGCCCACCGGAGAGCACGTCGAGGACCGCCACTTCGCGCGCGAACACCACCGGGTTGCGGAGGTCGTTGTCGACGACCAGCGTGCCGAACCGCAGCTTCGTCGTGACCGCCGCCAGCGCCGCGAGCGCCGGCATCGCTGCCCATGCGCCGCCGACCATGTGATCCGGCATCGCGAGCGTGTCGTAGCCCAAGGCCTCGATGCGCTTCGCTCTCGCGTACCACTCCTCCGCCGTCGCCGCGCCGCCAGTCTGCGTGGCGAAGCGGATAGGCCGAGTTATGACGCTCCTCGTCGCGCGGCGCCTTCTCGGGGTATTCCCGCTCCTCGCTGTTGGCTACGCGCGCCCGCCGTCCCCGGCGCGTGTTGGACACGGGCGCGCTGGGCGCAAGCGCTCGTCGCGGGAAACACCCCTCGCGGCGCCGCGCTCTTGTGTCTCGTCATGAATCCAACCCGATATCACGCGCCAACAGGCGTGGCGGCAGGCTGCCGGCGTTCAGAAGCTTGTCGTGGAAGAGGCGCATACCCCATCCCTTGGCACGCGCACGACTCCTCAGATCAAGGATCGCGGCGCGGCCGAGCGCGTATGACGACGGCTGCGTCGGCGTGAGCGTGTAGCGGCGCACCTCGGCGATCGCGTTCGGCGCCTCGAGTTTCGGCCGCTCGACCATGTAGGCCACCGCCTCGTCAAAGGTCATCTCGCCCGTCGAAAGGCCCACGTCGACGACCACGCGCGCGGCGCGCCACAGCAGATCCTTGAGCCGAAGCAGCCTGGTGTCGGGCTGGTCGAGATAGCCGAGCTCGGTCATGAGCTCCTCCACGTACAGGCCCCAGCCCTCGACCATGAGATTGCTGCGGATCGCGCGTCGCGCGAGCGAGCTGTGGTCGGCAGCCACAGTGAGCTGCAGGTGATGGCCGGGATAGCCCTCGTGGCAGGCGATCACGGCGATGCCCGCGGTGGGATGGCCTTCGAGGCGCTCGCGAACGGTGCGATCGTCATCGTCGTCGTTCGGCAGCGTGACCCAGAAGCGGCCACGCCGTGACGACTCGAACGGCGCAGCGCCGACGTACGCCGCGTACGGGTACGTGGTCCGCTGGAAGTCGGGCATTGTCTCGACGATCAGCTCCTCGCCGTAGGGGATGGTCGCGAGCTGTGCGGACTGGATCGCCTTGCGCGAGCGCTCCATCTCCATGCGGTACGCCGCGACGAGCTCGCTCGCCTCCGGATGGACGCGGCGCAGGCGCGCGACGCTGTCGCGCCAGTCGTCGTCACCGAGCGCCTTCGCAGCTTCCGTGATCTTTTCCTCGATCTCCGCGAAGAGCTCCTCGCCGAACGCGCGCAGCGTGCGCGAGTCGTACGGCAGCAGCTCCTTGTCGCGCAGCAGCGACTCGAAGGCCTCGCGCCCGATCGCGAACGTGCCCTTCGCCTTCGGCTCGAGGTCCGTTCGCAGCCATGCGGCGTATCTGTCGAGCGCATCGGCTGCGGCCTCGGCCGCGGGCACGACGGTGCGCCGCACCGCGCGGCCGAGCGCGGTGTCGGGGACGAGCGAAGCGATGCCCTCGCGCAGGAAGCGCGCGCCCGCCGGTGCCGTGCGCGTCGCGATGGCGATCCACTCCACGGGCACGAGCGCGGGATCGAGGTTGGCGCGCGCCGACTCGAGCGCCGCGGGGGCTTCGCCCAGGCGCTCGGCCAGGAGCGCGAGACGCTCCTCCATCGGCGAGTACTCGCGCAGCACGCTGTAGTACGCGCCGCGCGTCACGAGGTCCGAGTACAGACCGGGCTGGCGGCGCCAGCGCGCGAACGAGATGAGCGCGCGCTCGCCGCGCAGCTCCGAGAGGATCAGCTCGCGGTCGATCTCCTGCGCGCTCGAAAGCGTCTCGTGATGACCCTCGATGCGCGCGAGCCATTCTTCAGTGAAGGCGTGGCGCTCCGCGAATCCTGCGGCCGTGAGATCACCGAGACGGCCATCGTGCATGTGAACGCCCGCGATCGTCGCGGCGACCGGCTCGAGCTCGAACCGGTCGTAGACGAACTGCCGGACGAGCTCGATGAACGAGGTGTCTACGGAAGGTCCGCCCGAGTCAGTGTCTAGTTCGTCTTCTTGGTGTCTGGGGCCGGTGTGGTCGGTGTCGTGGATGCGGGCTTGTCGTTCGTGGCCTCGTCACGGAATGAGCGAACGCCCTTGCCGATCTGTCCGAAGACATCCGGGAGCTTCCCCGCACCGAACACGATGAGCACGATCACGAGCAGGAAGATGAGCTCGGGACCACCGATATTTGGCATTCTTCACGTCCTTACGGGCCAGTGCCCGGTACTCACGACAGTGTACGGCGGACGATCAGCCGAACAACCCCGCGAGAAGCGTTACGAAGAGCGGGATGATCACCAAGGCGGCGAGCGCCGGCAAGTAGCAGAGCGTGAGCACGAAGGTGAGCTTCCCCTCGACGTGCGAGGCAGCCTGCAGCGCCCGCGCTCGTTCGGCGGCCCGTAACTCATCGCGCAGGTCCTGCAACATCGGCAGCGCGCCGCGACCGAGGTCGCGTGTCCGCTCCAACCTGGCGGCGAGGTCGGCAAGAGCCCGAGCATCGGCATCCCGCGCCGCGCGAGCCATCGCGTCCGCGAGCGGCACGCCCAGCGTGTAGTCGCGCGTCACGTGTTCGAGCAGCGCGTCCAGCGGAGCGCTGCCGGTACCTCGTTGCGCGATGCTGACGACCGCCGCTTCGATAGGGC
>JANMWW010000184.1:0-17301 GCA_031394155.1 Chloroflexota bacterium
GGCGCGCGGCCGTAGCTATTCTTGCCCGCGATTTAGATGTCCTTCTCGGGTTGCGCGAGCTCGCGCACGCCATGCGGCGGCACGGTCCCGCAGCTGTGCACGTTCGGATCGATGAGCGGCGCGAGCGCTGGCGGCGCCTCGAGGATGTCGTCGAGCCTCACACGCAGCTCGCGCAGCGGCGCGAGATCAGGACGGAAGCCCGTGGTCGCGATGATCTCGTCGAACGGACCGAGCTCGCGCGCATCGTCGCGCAGGAATACGCCGTCATCGGTGGAGCGCACCCCAGCGATCCGCAGGACCTCCTGTCGGACAACACCGCGCTGTACTAGGGAATGCATACGCGTCCCGAGCGCTCCGCGCGCGGGCAGGGCGTCGTTCTCGGCGCCCCCGTACTTGGCGTCGGCGAAGGGCCGGCGAACGATCCAGGTGATCGCGGCCTCCTCGCGCTCCGCGAGCTCCGCGAGCTCGATGAGCACGTCGAAGGCGGAGTGACCGCTGCCGACGACCGCGATCCGCTTGCCGGCGTATCGCGCACGATCGCGCCCGAGCGGATCGGCGATCCCGTAGTGGATCCGTTCGGCAGCATCACTTTCGCCGAGCGCGGGAGTGCCGCTTGCGCCAAGTGGATTCGGGATGCCGTACGTGCCGGAGGCGTCGATCACCGCGCGCGCCAGAAGATCCTGTTGCGTGCCGGACCCGGTGCGCACGGTGATCGAGAAGGGCGCGCCCTCGCGGCCGGCAGTTTTCATCTTGTCGAAGCCGAGGCGCGCGATGCTCGTGACGCGATGCCCGAAGCGCACGTGCGGCGCGATCTCAGGAAGGGCGGCGAGTGGCGCGAGGTACCGGTCGACGAGCTCGCGCCCGGTCGGGTACGACTCGCCGTCCGGCGCACGCCAGCCGCTGCGTTCGAGGAGCTCGCGCGCGGCAGGAGCGATGTCGTACTTCCATGGAGAGAAGATGCGGACCTGACCCCATTTGCGGACTGACGCGCCCGCCGTGGCTCCAGCCTCGAGGATCATTGGCGTGACGCCCCGTTTGATGAGCTCTGCCGCGGCGGCCAACCCCACCGGGCCGGCGCCGATGACCGCTACGGGAAGCGCGTTCTTGTCCACACCATTGCTCCTCTGGCCTACCGCCGCTGGGGACGTTAGCGTCAAATATCGATACTTGTCAATATCCATCTTCATCGATATAGTCACTGGCATGGACGACCTGAGGATCCTGAAGGCTCTCGCGGACCCGACGCGCTTCGCGATCGTGAAGCAGCTGTCCACGGATGGCGAGGTCTGCGCCTGCGATTTCACCTCCTGCTGCGACGTCAGCCAGCCCACCGTCTCGCATCACCTAAAGGTGCTGCGTGAGGCGGGGGTGATCGCCTGCGAGCGCCGGGGCACGTGGATCTACTACTGGCTCGAGCCGAAGGCCGCCCATCGCATCGCCGCTCTCGGCCGAATGCTCACGAGCGGAGCGGGCAAAGAGCCGAAGCGCGTGACCAAGCCGGCATTGGTGACCGCCTAACTCGCGCGCACCTAGGCTTTCGCAGTGCGCATCGTCATCGCAAAGAAGACCCTCTCGACCGTCGGCGGATCTGAGATGTTCGCGCGCTCGCTTGATCGCGAGCTGCGCGCATTGGGGCACGACGTCACGCTCGTCGGTCTGAGGCCGGCGTGGTCGCGGCCCGGCATTCGCGAAGATCGTCGCTCCGTCTTTCTGCCAGTGCGCGGCGGCAGGATCGGTGCAGCGATCGACAGCCTCCTGCCGACATCGCTCGTCGACGAAGCAGATCTGCGCCGTGCGATCAACGGCGCGGACGTCGTGCATTCGGTCGCCCGAGAGTGGGTCGCGCCGCTGGAACGCGCGGCTCGCGCTGAAGGCTCCGCCTTCGTCGAGACGCCACTCGTGCATCCAGGGCAGGCGTTCTCGGGGAACACCGACGGCGACATCGCGCGGTATCGCCGCGACGACGCGGTGATCGCGCTCACCGAGTGGGAGGCGGGCTGGTATCGCGAGCGGGGCGCCCTGAACGTGCATGTCACGGGGATCGGCCCCAACTTGGCCGCGCTGCCGCCCGTCGCGCGCGAGCCCGCGACGATCCTCTTCGTCGGGCGCAAGGAGCGGTACAAGGGATATCACGCGCTCCGCGATGCGGCGCGCCTCGTATGGCGCGAGCGTCCCGACGCGCGCTTCGTCGCGATCGGTCAAGCCGCATGGAGTGCCCGCTTCTCGCCGCAGCCGCGCGATCCGCGCTGGAAGGAGCTCGGCGTCGTCAGCGAGGACGCGAAAGCGATGGCCTACGCGCGCGCGTCGATCTTCGCGATGCCGAGCGACCACGAGACCTTCGGACATACGTATCTCGAGGCGTGGCGCGCCGGGCTGCCAGTGATCGCGGGTGACATCGCGCCACTGCGAGAGATCGTGCGCGAAGGCATCGATGGACTGCACGCGCGCAACGAGCCGCGCGCCATCGCCGACGCGATCCTCGCGCTGCTGCGCGATCCGAAGCGCGCGGCGGCCATGGGCGAAAGCGGTCGCGCACGCGTGGACAGCGAGTTCACGTGGCCGGTGGTCGCGAAGAAGACCGAGGCCGCGTATCGCAGTAGCATCGAAAAAGCCTGATGCGAGATGTGATCGGGCAGCGTCGCCTCCTCGAGAAGCTCGGGGCGCAGGCATTGCGCGGCGACGTCGCTCAGGGTTACGAGATCAGCGGACCGCGGTCGATCGGCAAGCACACGGTGGCGCTGCGCCTGGCGCAGACGCTCAACTGTGTAGCGGAGCCACGCATCGCCGGCGGCTGCGGCACGTGCCTTTCGTGCACGAAGACCGAGAAAGGCATCCACCCTGATGTGCTCATGGTCACGCGCTTGATCGATCAAGTGGAGCAGCGCGGCGAAAAGAAGGGTCAGAGCAAGGCGGATAAGAAGTTCATCACCATCGAGCAGATCAGGGAAATGCAGCAGGACCTGGTCCTCCGTCCACTTGAAGGCCGGCGACGGATCGTCATCATCGACGACGCGGCGGATCTGTCCGAGCACGCCGAAGTCGCACTGTTGAAAACGCTCGAAGAGCCACCGTCCCATGCCGTGCTGCTCCTCGTGACGCCGATGCCGTCGAGCCTTCTCGAGACGATCCGCTCGCGGATCCAGCCGCTGCCCTTTCGTCTTGTCGCGCGTCCCGAGATCGAGACGGCGCTGGTCAAGAGGTTCGGCGCCGCGGCTGCGCGCTACGCGGCTGTCGCGGCGGGGCGCCCGGGTGTAGCGATCACGCTCGCGTCGACGGAGAGCGCACGCGACGCGCGCTCGTCATTGGAGCGCGAGTTCTTCACACTGGTCGGGAGCCGGCTGACCGAGCGCTTCGCCTGGGCGGCAGATCTGGCGGAATCACATCGCGATACGCAGAAGCGGAATGAAGAGATCGAGATGAGACTCGTGCAGTGGGGCGAGCTCCTGCGAGATGCGGCCGTGACGGCCGTCGGCGCGCCTGAGCGTGCGACGCGACCAGAACAAATGGAGCGGACGCACCGACTCGCGGCATCGATCCCAACTCGCGAGCTGATCGACATCGCGCAGAGCTTCGAGCGTTGGCGGCGCGATGTCGTCGAGACGACGGTGAGCGCCCGCATGCTCTTGGAGCTGCTTGCCCTCAAGCTCCCTTATCGTGCTGAGGTGGTGAACGCCTCGTGATGCTCCCGGTGGTCGGCGCGCGATTCCAGAAGGCCGGCCGTATGTACTTCTTCGACCCGAACGGGCACGACCTACAGGTGAACGATTGGGTCATCGTGAAGACCGACCTCGGCCTCGACGCGGCGCGCGTCCAGCTGCTGCCGAGCGACTCGCCGCTCGTGCACGTGGACCCGCTCATGGGTGAGGTCGTGCGCAAGGCGACGGGCTCCGATGTCCTCGAGATGAACCGGCGCAAGCGCATGGAGGAAGACGCCACCAAGCAGATCGCCCAGATGGCGCTCGAGCGCCGGCTGCCGCTCAAGATCCTCGGCGCCGACTGGCAGTTCGACGGCATGTCGCTCACGGTCTTCTATTCGCAGGCCGACGGCGACCCGCGCGTCGATCTCACCGAGCTGACCCAGAGCCTCGAGGCGCATTTCGGCACCCGCATCGAGGTGCGGCGCCTCGGCGCACGTGATGAGACCAAGATCATGACCGGCGTCGGCACCTGCGGACGCGAGCTGTGCTGCTCGTCGTGGCTCGACAAGTTCTCGAACATCTCGATCCGCATGGCGAAGGAGCAGGATCTCCCACTGAACCAGTCAAAGCTCACGGGAGTCTGCGGCCGCCTCAAATGCTGCCTCATCTACGAGCTCGAGACCTATCAAGAGGTCAACGGCAAGCTGCCGAAGATCGGCGACACGTTCCACATCCCGTCCTGCGTCAGTGGGTCGTGCGGAACGTCAGGCTGCGCGACGACGCAGGGCACGAACGTCGTGAAGGAAGCGGTCGTCGTCGAGCTCGCGGCCGGCGGTCGAGCGATGTTCACCGCACAAGAGCTTGGGGTCACCTTCAATCCGGTGCCAGCGCACACTCGCGGCGTCGGCACATACGGCAGCGACGAGGTCCCGCGCCAAGAGCGCCCGACGCCCGTGGATGAACCCGGCGCTCAGCGAAAGCGTCGACGCCGCGGGCGACGCGGGGGTCGCGACCGCCACAACTAGAGGTCGCGCGCGCGCGGAGCGGGCGTTGCTCTACCGAACGCGGCTGACGACGAAGTCGGCCACGTCGCGAAGCGCCTCGCGCTCCGGACGCGCGGGCAGCATGTCGAGCGCCTTCAGCGCCGCGGCGTGGAACTCAAGGGCACGCTCGCGAGCGCGTGCCGGACCTGCGCTCGCGCGGATCACACCGAGAAGCTCGCGCACCTCGCTCTCGGATTTGCCGGTCGCTACGATGCGCTTCGCGAGCTCAGCCGCATGACCATCGGCTTCCGCGACCGCGTAGATCATCGGAAGCGTCGGCATCCCCTCGGCCAGATCGCGCCCGACCGTCTTGCCGAAGTCCACCTCATCCCCTACGAGATCCAGAACGTCGTCGGTGATCTGGAACGCGAGGCCGAGATTCGTCCCAAACGCGCCGAGCGCAGCGACGTGGTCCGGCTCGGCCTCCGCGAGCAGCGCCGCGCCCTGGCAGCACGCTGCGTACAGGCTCGCCGTCTTCAGCTCGATCCGCTCGAGGTAGGTCGCTTCATCCGGTAGGCGCCGCTCCATCGTGACCTCATTCAGCTCGCCATCGCAAAGCGCGAAGACCGTCTGGGCGACGATGGCGATCACCTCGGGCTTCGGCAGCACGGCCGCGAGGGCATACGCCTTCGCGAAAAGGTAATCCCCGACGATGAGGGCGACATCATCACTCCACAGCGCGTTCACCGTCGGGACATTCCGTCGCACCCTCGCGGCATCGACGATGTCGTCGTGCACGAGGGATGCGGTGTGCACGAGCTCGAGCGACTGCGCGAGGTTGAGCACGACCTCCGGGTCGCGACTGGTGCCGAAGCGTGCCGACAGGAACACCAGCGTCGGACGGAGAAGCTTTCCGGGCGAAGAGAAGAGATGACGGACTGCAGCCTGGAAGGTCGGATGGCCGCCGCGACCGATGTCGAGCAGGCGCCGTTCGAGCTCCGCCAATTCGTCTTCAACCGGCGCGTAGAACGATGTCCCGGTGACCGCCCTCACGAAATTGAGTCTAGGCGGCGGTCAGGGTTTCTTCGTCGGCTGCGGCGGCACCGTCGGTTGGGGTGGCCGCGGCGAGCTGCCGGGCGGCCCCGACGAGCCAGGCGATGCTGACGGCGATTCGCTGGGCTTCGGCGCGAACCCGCAGATCTGCCAATTGAAGCGGCCGTACGAGTACGCGCCCGCGACCGCGCCAGCGGCCCACTTGTTGTAGTCGGCCTGCCAGTCAGGGAACGGAGCGCGGAGGTTGATGCCGCACGAGGTGTAGAAGTCGCCGTCGTTCTTCTTCGGCTCAGTGCCTGCGATGAAGTTCTCGGGTCGGCGGAACCCGGACGGGCAGTTCGGACCGGGGATCTCACCGGAGCCGTTGCCGCCGGTCAGCGACGGATTCGTGCACACCGTGACGGTGACGATGCCATCAGGCTTCGGGTACCACGTCGCGGGCAGCCCGCCGACGACGGTCTTCATGTAATCGCGCCACAACACGCCAGGTCCGAGCGCCGACGAGATGCCGTGCATCTCGGAGTTATCCGAGTTGCCCATCCAGATCGCGGTGAGGCGCTGAGGCGTGTAGCCGATCGCGAGCACGTCCTGCAGGTTGTCGGTGGTACCAGTCTTCAGCGCGGCCGGTCGGCCGATGTTCGTCCACGGGCCGAACACGAACGAGCCATTCGGATCGGTGTTGTCCTTGAGGATGTCGGACATGATCCACGCGAGCTTCGGATCGAGGACCTGCTTGCCCTCGGGCTTGGTGTAGTCGCGCACGACCTTTCCATTGCGGTCGATGATCTTCATGATCATCGTGGGCTCGACCCGTACGCCCATGTTCGCGACGACCTGGTACGCGCTCGCCATGTCGATGAGCCGCATCTCACCCGCGCCGATGGCGAACGAGAGTCCGAAGCGAGAGCGATCCCAGTCGCGGTTGATGCCGAGCTGCTGGACCACATCGACGATCGCATCGACACCAACCGTGCGCGCTACCTGCAGCGCGGGGAGATTCAGCGATTCGCGCAGTGCCTGACGGAGCGTCGTCGGGCCGTGCTGCTCCTTCGTCGCGTCCTGCGGCTTGTAGACGTTGCCGCTGCCGTCAGGCGCGGACCAGGCGATGTCGTAGAGCCGCGTCGCCGCGGTCATTCCGGCCTTCTCCATGCCCGCGAGATACGTGAACAGCTTGAAGGTCGAGCCAGGCTGACGAAGGGCGATGCCGGCGTGGTCGTAGTCGCCCTGCACCTTCGCCGTGTGCGTGTAGTAGTCATAGGAGCCGACATACGCGAGCACCTCACCCGTGGTCGGGTCCATCGTGATGAGCGCCGCGTTGTTCACATTCGCGCCTTTCAGCGCGTCGACGTGATCCTTCACTTCCTTCTCGGCGAGCTGCTGCATGTTCCAGTCGAGGCTCGTGAGGATCGTGTAGCCGCCCGCGTACGCGGCCTTCTCGCCGAGTTCGTTGATGATCTGCTCGCGGACGCGGAAGGTGAAGTGCGGCGCGTACAGCGATGTCGTCGCGGGCTTCACGACGATCGGCTCGGCGTTCGCGACGTCCGCCTCGCTCTGCGTGATGTGATCGTTGTCGACCATCGCGGCGAGGACGTCGGCCCGCCGCGCCTTCGCAGCGTCGGGGTTCTGGATCGGGTCGTAGGCTGACGGCGCCTGCGGAAGTCCGGCGAGCAACGCCATCTGGCCGAGCGTGAGCCGGTTCAGGTCCACCACGCCGAAGTACGTCTTGGCCGCGGCGCGGATGCCGTACGACTGATTGCCGTAGAAGATCTGATTCAGGTACATCTCGAGGATCTGGCTCTTGCTGAACGTCCTCGTCGCCTCGAGCGCGAGGATGGCCTCTTTGATCTTTCGCGTCAGCGTGGGCTCGTCGCCGAGGAGACGCGTCTTGATGAGCTGCTGCGTGATGGTCGAGCCACCCTGCATGCCGCCGTTCATGTTCACGTTGGCCGCGCGGATGATGCCGCCGACGTCGATACCGGGGTTCGTCCAAAACGACTTGTCCTCGATGTCGGTGGTCGCGGCCTGCATCTTCGCGGGCACCTCGGCCAGGCCGATCAGCTCGCGCCGTTCGTCCTCAAGCGTGTACAGCAGGTGCTCGCCCGTGCGGTCGTAGATGTGCGTGCTGAGCGGGATCGGCACGGTCGCCAGGTCGTGCGCCGCCGGAAGGTCGGCCGAGAAGTAGCCCCACACTGCCGCGGCAGCCACACCACCCATCGCCAGCATGGCGAGCATGAATGCGGTCAGCCCGGAGGCGATCGGACCTATCGTCCCCACCGTGCCGGGACGGCGCGAGAGACGGCCACCTTTACGTTGGGGGAACCGGTACGCGCGGAAAGCGCGTCCTCCCGACGGACGACGTGTCATCAGCAGGGCTAACGGATGCACGCCTCATGCCATAGGCGAGGCGTAGTTTTAGCGCCCGTTCGGCCGGTTCCGACCCCCCCGCAGGCGGCTGAGGAGCAGCGTCCAAGCAGACGGCGCAGGGGCTCCGACGGCGGCGCGGAGCCACCGTTGTGCCTCGCGGACATCGCCCTCCCACGTCTCGACGATCGTCTTGTCTTCTGGCTTGATCGAATTCACCGGTCCGCGACGCTCCATCGCGCTCTCGACCGAGGGCATGCGCGAGTAGACCTCGGCCAGGAGCTCGAAATCGAACCCGCCCGAAGCGAGGCGGCGAAGGACGGCGGCGTGTCGTGAGAACTCCGCATTCTCGAAAACCACCGCCTGATGCGTCTGGTCCCACAGCGACGCGAGCTCGATGTTCGCGGCCAGCTCACGATCGATCGCGGCCGCCACGACCTCGAGTCGCGCGCGGTCCTCTGGAGCCGGCGCCCCAAGAAGACGCGCAAACATTCCCACTGGTCCGATGCTCCCATAGCGCGCTGTACGCATCGCGCGCTGCTTTTTGCTACATCCAAAGTATATAGTGGGCGCGTGCCTGGACCCTTCGGCCGAGTCGCTGCTCCCCCGCCCCACTTTCCTGTGGGCGGCCCCGTTCCGTCATCCGATCTCGTCGGCCGCGAGGCGTACATCCGCCGCATCACCGAACGGCTCACTGACGGGAACCACGTCCTCCTGGCCGGGCCGCGCCGTATCGGCAAGACGTCGTTGATCCTCGAGGTTCTGCGCCGGCTCCGTCGCAAGGGCGCGCTGACCGCATATGTCGACTGCCTGGGCGCCACCGACGTCCGCGGCCTGGGCGAGCGGCTCGTCGACGCGCTGCTGGAGAACGTGTCGGGCGTCGAGCGCAGCTTCGAGCAGGCCAAGGCGATCGCGGCCGGGATGCGGCCGACGGTCAAGGTCCGATACGAGCACGTCGAGCTCGCCCTCGATCTCGCGCGCGAGAAGAACGCGCAGCGTTTCTTCGACGGCGCGCTCGAGCTTCCGCGCGCGCTCGCGGCGCGCACGGGAAAGCGCGTGGTCGTCGTCTTCGACGAATTCCAGGCAGCTGGCCGGCTTGGACCTCGCATCTTCGACGTCATGCGCGCTCGCTTCCAGGCGCAACGGGGTGTGGCGTACGCCTTTCTCGGAAGCGAGGAGGGGATCCTCGAAGAGCTCTTCAGCGAGAAGGGCCGCGCGTTCTACCGGTTCGCGGTCCCGATCGACTTAACGGACGCGGGCGGAAATCGCTTCGGCATCGCGCCAGACGACTGGCTCGAGTACCTGCGCGAGAAATTCGCGGTACGCAAGATCACGATCGACGATGCCAGCGTCGACCGTTTGCTCGACGCCACCGGCGGCCATCCGCAGGACACGATGCAGCTCTGCGCGGCGCTGTACTACCTCATGCGCGACGCCGGGCAGCGGGTGGTCAGCGCCGATCACGTGGCGGTCGCGTACGAGCAGGCATCGCGCGAGCTCGAACGTCCGTTCGCGCTGCACTGGAGCGAGCTCGCGACGCAGAAGTACCTGCAGCAGGTCGCGAAGCGGATCGCGCACGGTGCGGTGCTGTACGCGGCGGACAGCGGTGTTCCGCGACCCGAAGTGCTTCGCGCTCTCGAGGCACTGCGCTCACGCGGGCTGGTCACGCGGCTCGGTCGCGGGCGCTATGAGTTCATCGAGCCGATGTTCGGCGAATACGTGCGGCGAATGGACGACGCTCTTGCCGGTACAGTTCCTCGCTGATGGCTTCTCTCGATCTCCGGCCGGGGGCGACGGTCCAATACTCGCCCGCGCACAGCGATGAATGGCGAGAAGGAAAGCTCATCAAGCACTCGCCAAATGGCGAGGAATGGCTCGTGGAGAATCGGTTCGGGCGCTTCTGGCTACATGTGAGCCGGCTGCGGCCGCCCGAAGGCAGACCGCAGCCGGATCACGCCGCCTAGGCGACTCGCGTTCGCTCGCCACCCATGGCGCGCCAGATCAACAGCACGACGATCGATCCAAGGATCGAGCCGATGAGGCCAGCCGGTGTGACGTCGAGGGTGCCGCCGAAGAGCAGCGCCGCAAGCGTTCCACCGACGAACGAGCCGATGATCCCGAGGATCATCGTGCCCATCCAGCCCATCGGGTCACGACCGGGGACGAGTGCGCGTGCGATGAACCCGGCGATAAGGCCGACGATGAGAAAAACGATCAAGCCAATCATGTTTTACCTCCGCTCCGTGAAGATTCGAGGCGGTGGGACGCAAGAACGGTGCCCGTCCTGCCCGAGAAGCTGCCGTGCCCCCGCGCGGACTCGAACCGCGGCTTCAGGCTTCGGAGGCCTGCGCTCTATCCACTGAGCTACGGGGGCGTTTTCTGGGTTGATTCTAGCTGCGCTAGCGTCTGACCAAATGACAGTTGAGCGCGACAAGGAGCTCTCCCTCGGCCAGCACCTCAAGGAGTTCCGCGACCGGCTCATGGTGGCGTGCATCGCCATCGCGATCACGACCGCCATCTCGTTCCTCTTCACGACCGACATCATCAAGCTGCTGCTCGTCCCGGCCGGTGTGTCGAAGCTCATCGCGCTGAGTCCGACCGAGAACTTCACGACGTACTTCCGGGTCGCGTTGTTCAGCGGATTCGCACTCTCGATGCCGGTCGTGCTCTATGAGATCTACGCCTACATCGATCCAGCGCTGCATCCGAACGAGCGCAAATTCGCTCTGACCATCGGCCCATTCGTGCTGCTGCTCTTCGTCGCGGGGATGTTGTTCTGCTACTTCGTCTTGCTTCCCAACGCGCTCAAATTCCTCATCAGCTTCGGCAGCGAGGTGATCGACAACCAGCTGCGCGCATCGGAGTACCTCTCATTCGTGACGCTGTTCATCGTCGGCATGGGCGTCGTGTTCGAGATGCCGATAGTCATTTGGGCGCTCATCAGGCTCGGTGTGGTCAAGCGTTCGTGGCTCACCAAGCGCAGGCGCTACATCTTCGTGGCGGTGTTCGCGATCGCCGCGGTCGTCACACCGACGCCTGACCCGTTCAATCAGACGATCGTGGCGATCCCGATGTATCTGCTGTTCGAGCTTGGCCTGCTCCTGGCACGCTTCGGCGGAGGGCGTCGAGCCGGCGTTTGAGGTCGGCTTCGGCGCCGAGCTCCGTCGGGACGTAGTAGCGGCGATCCTTCAGGGTCTCGGGAAGATACGTCTCATCGGGCGCGACGTGACCTTCGTAGTTGTGCGCGTTCTTGTATTCCTTCCCATAGCCGAGTGACTTCATCAGCGGCGTCGGCGCGTTGCGCAGGTGGAGCGGCACGGGGTCAGCGCGCGTTTCGTCGAGGTCCTGCTGGATGCTGCCAAGCCCGCGCTTGAGCGAATCCGACTTCGGCGCGAGGGCCAAGTACACCGTCGCCTCCGCCAGCGGGAAATACCCCTCCGGGAAGCCGATCAGATGCGTGGCCTGCTGCGCGGCGGTCGCGATCACCAGCGCCTGCGGATCGGCCAGCCCGACGTCTTCGCCGGCCAGGATCACGATGCGGCGGGCGATGAACATCGGATCCTCGCCCGCGTCGATCATGCGCATCAGCCAATACAGCGACGCGTCCGGATCCGAACCCCGGACGCTCTTGATGAACGCGCTGATCGTGTCGTAGTGCTGGTCGCCGGCGCGGTCGTACAGCAGGCTGCGTCGCTGGAGGGCCTCGCGGATGTCCGCCAGAGTGATCTCGCGAGCGTCGACGGTCGCGTCAGCAGCGAGCTCGAGCGCGTTGAGCGCGACGCGCGCGTCACCGTTCGACACCGCGACGAGGCCGTCCTCGGCTTCCTGCGACAGCGTCACCTTCCCACCGAGTCCGCGGTCCGGGTCCGCCAGAGCGCGCCGCACGATCACTCGCACGTCCTCTTCAGTGAGCGGCCTTAGCACGTAGACCCTCGAGCGCGACAGGAGGGCCGAGTTCACCTCGAACGAAGGGTTCTCCGTCGTCGCACCGAGCAGGATCACGTCGCCGTTCTCGACATACGGCAGCACGACGTCCTGCTGTGCTTTATTGAAGCGGTGGATCTCGTCGATGAACAGGACGGTCCGCTGATCGGTCAGCCCCCGAAGCTTGCGCGCCTCTTCGATCAGCTTGCGAAGCTCGGCCACGCCGCTGGACACCGCCGACACGTGAACGAACCGCGACTTCGCTGCTTTCGCCGCGATCCCCGCGAGCGTGGTCTTGCCGGTCCCAGGCGGGCCCCACAGGATCATCGACGGGAGCTGCCCCGACTCGATCGCCTTGCGGAGCACGCGGCCTTCGCCGATGACGTGCTGCTGGCCGACGAATTCGCCGAGATCTCGCGGACGCATCCGCGCGGCGAGCGGCTGAGAGGCGGGCATGCATCGATTGTGCTCCTCCCAGGCGCAACACTTCAACGTTTGCTTATATGATGGACGGAGCACTGTCGCGAAGGGGAGTCATGCTCAGTCAGTCCTATCTGCGTGAACTGAAGACGTTCCACCGTGCGCTGGGCGACGTGACGCGCCTGCGTGCCGTGCAGATCCTTGCGACCGAGGGCGAGCTGTCCGTGTCCGAGCTCGTCACGCGGCTGCACATCAGCCAACCACTCATGTCGTGGCACCTGCGCCGGCTCACGCGGGCCGGGATCGTGAAGACCGAACGCATCGGACGCGAGGTGCGCTGTTCGTTCGACCGCGAGCGCTACTCGGACCTCCAGGAGCGGAGCTTCCGCGCGTTGATGAACCGCGCATGAGCATCGTCCCGAAGTCCGCCGCGACCGGCGCCCGCGGTGCGCTCGCGCCGATCGCCCGCGCGCTCCACGGAGCGGGCGTAAGCGCCAATACGGTAACGGTAGCCGGGCTCGTCATCACCCTCGCTGGCGCAACGGTGCTCGCGTCCGGACAACCGGCACTCGCACTGTTGGTGCTTCTCTTCGGCACGCTCGCGGACGCGATCGACGGGCAGGTCGCGCGGCTATCTGGCGGGGGCACGAAGCTCGGCGCGTTCCTCGATTCGACCTTCGACCGTCTGTCTGACGCGGCGCTGTGCGTGGCCGCGCTCATCGTGGGCGGGACGCACGGCGACGCCGTGCTCTTCGCGAGCGGCATCGTCGCTTTGGTCAGCGGATCGCTCGTTCCGTACATCCGCGCCAAGGCTGAGTCGCTCGGCCTGACCGCGAGCGTCGGGCTCGCGCCGCGCGAGGCTCGGCTCGCGCTCGTCATCCTCGGCGTGGCGGCGTGGGCCGTCACTGGGTCACTCTCACTCTTCGCGGCGGCGGTCGCCGTCGTTGCGTTCCTTTCGACGATCACCGCAGCTCAACGCGTCGCTCACGTCGTACGTGCGCTTCGCGACACATAAAGGGGAGTACATATGTCACCTGCGAAGAAGACGGCCACACGAAAGACGACAGCGAAAAGAGCACCGCGTCGCTCGGGGAAGAGGGTCCGCGTTGCCATCATCGGTGTCGGCAACTGCGCGAGCTCGCTCGTGCAGGGCGTTCACTACTACCGCGACGCCAAGCCGGGCGACGACATCCCGGGGATCATGCACGTCGACATCGGTGGCTATCACCTCCGCGACATCGAATTCGTCGCCGCATTCGATGTCGACAAGAACAAGGTCGGCAAGGACCTGGCCGACGCGATCTACGCGAAGCCGAACAACACCTACCGCTTCGCCGACGTGCCAAAGACCGGCGTGAAGGTGAGCCGGGGAATGACCCTCGACGGCATCGGCAAGTACCTCTCGAAGGTCATCGAGAAAGCGCCGGGCGAGACCGACGACATCGTGGGCATCCTGAGAGATCGCAAGGTCGACGTGGTCATCTCCTATCTACCCGTGGGCAGCGAGGACGCCACCCGCTGGTACGTCGAGCAGGTGCTTCAGGCCGGCTGCGCGTTCGTGAACTGCATCCCCGTGTTCATCGGCCGCGAGCCACGCTGGCAGAAGCGGTTCGCCGAGAAGCACCTTCCGATCATCGGTGATGACATCAAGTCGCAGGTCGGCGCGACGATCACTCATCGCGTGCTCACACGGCTCTTCATGGACCGAGGCGTGCGCCTCGATCGCACCTACCAGCTGAACTTCGGTGGCAACACCGACTTCCTCAACATGCTCGAGCGCGAACGCCTCGAATCGAAGAAGATCAGCAAGACGAACGCGGTCACGAGCATGCTCGATTACCCGATCGACCCGGAGAACGTCCACGTCGGGCCATCCGACTACGTGCCGTGGCTGCTCGACCGCAAGTGGTGCTACATCCGCATGGAAGGCACGACCTTCGGCGACGTTCCACTGAACGCCGAAATGAAGCTCGAGGTGTGGGACTCGCCGAACAGTGCTGGTGTGGTCATCGATGCGATCCGTTGCCTCAAGCTCGCCCTCGACCGCGGTCTGGGCGGGACGCTCGTTGGCCCCTCCGCGTACTTCATGAAGTCCCCACCGAGGCAGATCCACGACGACGAGGCACGCGAAATGGTCGAGGCCTTCATCAGAGGCGAGGACGACCGCACACTGACGGGTAAATGAGTAAGGCGAGCAGGGAGCGGCTGGGCCGCTGCGAGCGAGTCAGCCAGCCTTGAGCGCTCTTTCGGCGCAGCCCAAGGATTGAGCTAATGCGATCGCGCCTCGTCGAAGGTGTCATGTTCTGGATGTGGCGGATCGGGGCGGTGCTCGTGCAGCACCTCCCGGCCGGACTGGTCTACGCGGGCGCCGTTATCGGCGGGGAGATCACCTACCTCGGCTGGACAACGAAACGAGAGATCGCGAAGCACAACCTCGCCATCGTCCTGGGACGGGCGCAGACGGATATCGAGGTCGCCCGGGTCGCGAGGAAGAGCTTCCGCAACTTCGCCAAGTACCTGACCGAGATCATGCGGTTCCCCAAGATCCATCCGGCTGACCTCGAACGCATGGTGCAGATCGATCCGCAGTCGTTCGGTCATCTGCGGGCGGCGCGCGACCATGGCAAGGGTCTGATCTTCGTCTCGGTGCATTTCGGCAACTTCGAATTGGGCGGCGCGCGGATCGCTCAGGAGATACCGCTGACGGTCGTCGCCGACGAGCTCGAGAACCAGAGGCTCATGGACTTCCTCGTGGCGAACCGAGAGCACAAGAACGTGAACATCCTGCCGCCGGCTGGATCGGCGAAGCTCGTGCTCGCCGCCCTCAAGCGGAACGAGATGGTCGGTTTCATGATGGATCTTGGTCCCCGCACGATGCAGCTCGACAACGTGCAAGCGGAGTTCTTCGGCCGGCGCACCGCGTTCCCGACCATCGCCGCGGCGCTCGCGCGCGTCTCGGGCGCGCCGATCGTCGTCGCCGCGGTCAAACGAGAGCACGACAACAGCTTCCGTGGGGTCGCACTGCCTCCGATCTTCGTCCAGCGCACAAAGGTCGCGGCACAGGATCTCGAGCGCGCGACACAGGCCATCGTGCACCTACTGGAAGGACTCGTCCGGCCCGACCCGGACCAGTGGTACATCTTCCGGCCGATGTGGCCCGAGCCGGGGGCCGCAGGCTAGCCGTGGCAGGCGCGGCCGTGATCCACGCTGCCGAGCGCGTGCTGCCGCATATACCGATCGCGCTTGTCACGCCGATCGCACAGGTGATCGGAACGGTGGCCTACGCGGCCAGCCCCGGCGTCCGCAATGCCGTGCGCGCGAATCTGGCAGTCGTCGCACCGGATCGCGCGGGCGCTTCGCTCGCGCGCCACATCTTCGCGGAGCAATCGCGGAATTACCTGGAGCTCTTCCGCCTCTCTCGCACCGAGGCCGCCACGCTGCGAGCGACGATCGAGAAGCGCGGCTGGGAGCACTTCACCAGCGCACACGCGCAGGGGAAGGGCGTGATCCTGGCGTCCGCGCACCTCGGGCCTGTTTCGGTCGTCGGCCAGGTGATCGTGGCGCACGGCTACGCGACGGTGCTGCCCGTCGAGACGGAGCACTCCGAGGCTCAGCGCGCCGTGAACCGTGCTCGCGCCGCGATCGGGCTGCAACTCGTACGCGCCGATACGCCGCTCGCGGTGGTGCGTGCGCTGCGCGAGAAGAAGGTGTTCGGCGTCCTCGCGGACCGTGCGGTCACAGGCGTGGGCGAGCGGGTGCCATTCTTCGGCCGCGAGACGCTGATCCCCTCTGCGCACATCGCACTGGGGATGCGCCTCGGCGTCCCCGTGATCCCGGCGTTCTCATTGCGCCTCGGTCGTGCGCTGGTCGCGTGCTTCGAGCCGCCGCTGGAGCTCCGTTCGACCGGCGATCGCGAGGCTGACGTGCGCGCGGGCGTGGCCCAGTGGGCCCAGGTGCTCGAGTCGTACGTGCGCCGCTACCCGGAGCAGTGGACCGTGTTCGAACGGGTATGGTCCGCGCGATGACCAGACAACAGCTGAGTGACGCCGGCAAAGCCGATCTCCAGCTCCATTCCGATCTGGGCGACGGCCTCGCACCCCCTGCGGCAATGCTGGAAGCGGCCGAGCGCGCCGGCATGAACGTCATCGCGCTCACGGATCACGACGACATCCGCGGTGCGTTCCTCATCCGCGATCTCGCGGCGCAGCGCAACAGCGCGGTCGAGGTCATCCCCGGCATCGAGGTCACGACGCGGTCGGGCCATCTCCTGGCGCTCTGGGTCGAGGACGAGGTCCCGATGTTCGCGCCGCTCGCGCAGACCATCGCGCTGATCCACGCGATGGGCGGCATCGTGATCGCGCCGCATCCACTGTCCTATCTCACGTTCTCGATCGGCGAGGGCGCGCTGCGCTCCTTGCATGCCGCCTCGAGCGAGTGCCGCATCGATGGCATCGAGCTCGTGAACCCGTCGTACGCCGGACGTGTGCGCGCGAAGCGCGCGGCCTCGTTGAATCGCGAGCTGCTGGGCGCGGCCGAGACGGGATCGAGCGACGCGCATCACGCGCACCTCGTCGGCACCGCGTGGACCCACTTCCCCGGCACGACCGCGGCCGACCTGCGACGCGCGATCGCGGAGCGCACCACACGCCCGGACGGCCGACACTGGACGCTAGGCGAGCACCTCGATGGCGTGGCCAAGCAGCAATGGCGCTCGATGGTGCGCGACCCCGTGAAACGCGCGCGCCGAAGAATAGGAACGAAGAAGAAATGAAGGGCCGCGGATGTAATGAAATGAGACTGAGCGACGAGCGGGTCTCCCGCGAGGAGCGATGTCCCTACGCGAGCCCGCCGGCGAGGCGGCGACGCGACGGCCGCGAAGCGGACGGAGAAGAGCCGCGAAGAGCAGATCAGAGGCGGCGAAG
>JANMWW010000192.1:0-3030 GCA_031394155.1 Chloroflexota bacterium
GGCTGGGGCTTCGTGACGAAGTTCCGGCAAGCCGATGACTGGACCAAGCAGGTCCCCGTCGTCGCGGTGTCAGCGTCGGCCACTCCGCCCGAGCGGGATCGGGCGCTCCGCACGGGGTGCGACGACTTCCTCGCCAAGCCCTACTACCCAGAGCAGATGCGCGCGATCCTCGAGAAGCACCTGCCGCGAAAACCAGCGGTGGCGGACGTCAGGTAGCCGCTCCGGTGCCTGCGGGCGCCACGTCGGCCGGCGCCCGCGCCGTGCAACGCCTTGACGGACGAGCCGTCCGCGGCCTGACCCTCGGCCTCGCGATGGTCGGCATCATCGGCGTGATCGATCTCATAACGGGACCAGACTTCGGATTCGCGTTCTTCTACTTCATTCCCATCGTCCCCATCGCATGGCTCTACGGGCGTGGGCCCGCGCTCGTCGTCGCGAGCGCATCCGCGGCCATGTGGTTCCTCGCGGATGCGAGCCTCAAGCCCGATCAAGCGATCGCGGCGGTCGCGTGGAATGCCACAAGTCGCCTGGCGATCTTTCTCGGCGGCGCCTATCTGATCGACCGCGCGAGGCACGATCGCACGCGCCTGCGCGTGATCGATGCGCAGCGCGATGATTTCCTGCGCGTCCTCGAACACGAGCTCACCGCGCCGGCCGAGCGCATGATCCAAGATCTGAACGCGGCTCAGGCGCGCGGAGACCTCGGGCCGGCGGACATCGAGACTCTGCGCCATCAAGCCGAGTCCCTCGTCTTCTTGACACGAGACTTCGTCGCCCTCGGTCAGGCTCAAGCGCAGCGGCTGCAGCTGCGTGCGGTGCCGGTCGACATCGCGCAGCTCGTGACCGAGATCTCGCGACAGCGACCGGACCATCGCTCGGTACTCGTCACCGTGCCGGGCGACGGCCTCATTGTGACCGCCGACCCGGATCGACTCCGGCAGGCGCTCTCGAATACGGTCACCGAAGTGTTCGCCGACGCCGGCGAGCTCGACTACGTGTCGGTCAACGTTCGGTCGCGCGGTGCTGAGGCCATCGTGACGATCTCCGCCGCGACACCGGCGGCGACGACACGGCTTGCGGACAGCGAGCAGATGCGCGTGAGCCTTCGGCTCGCGCGCCTGCTGGTCGAGGCCATGGGTGGCAGCGTCACCGTGGAGCGCGCTGCTCTCGGAAGCGGCACGCGAGTGACGATGCGGCTGCCGATCGCCGCTCCGTTTGGCGGTCCGGCTGCGCTTGAGGCAGCAGACCTGCGGCGCGTGCGTTAGAAGGAATAGATGTGCAGGAGCATCAAGACTCTCAGAACCCCGACCCCGGCCACGGACGACGAGATCCGGGCCGCTGCGCTGCAGTTCGTCCGCAAAGTGTCCGGATTCCGCGCACCTGCTCCGAAGAACGCGGAGGCGTTCGGAGCGGCGGTCGAAGAGATTTCGGCGACGACAGAGCGTCTTTTGGGGCGTTTGCCGCCGTCGAAGGCAACTTCCGATCGAACGGCTCGTCCAAATGGAGTAGCTCGAGCTACTCCCCGTTAGAGGGATGGCGGACATGTGTGGATGACCGAAACTCTCCACATTCATTCCGGCGCCCTGCCGGTCGGAGGCGAAGCGTGAAATACGGCCTACAGGCGTTCGTTTTGGGTACGGTCCTGGGGATCCTCGCCGCGAGTTGCGGTGGCACGCCGGTCCTCCAACCGAAAGCGTCGGATGACCCTCTCGGCGGCACATATGTGATCAAGGGTGGCGGCGGCGCGATCGACAGCGTCCGCGCGCTCACCGCTGCGTTCACGAAGATCCACTCGGGTGTCATCTGGCAGGGATTCGATGACGTCGGCTCACCTGCGGGCGTGAAGCTGACCGTCGACGGTCAAGTCGACATTGGGTACGTCAGCCGAGACCTCACCGCCGCCGAGAAGCCCACCGTCGAGTCGATACCGATCGGCGCGTCCGGCACCGGCGTCGGCATCAACGCGACGAACAACGTGAAGGGCCTGACCAAGGATCAGGTCGCGAAGATCTTCACCGGGCAGATCACCGACTGGAAGGACGTTGGCGGAACGCCGGGCAAGATCCGCGTCCTGTTGCGCGAGCCAGAGGCCTCGACGCGAGCTGCCTTCGAGGCGTACTTCTTCGGTTCGACCAAGCCGGTCTACGCGAAGGACGCCATCGAGGTGTTCCAGATCGACGAGACGCTCAAGGCCATCGGCTCCTTCAAGGACTCGATCGGCATGATGACGATGAACGCACAGTCGTTCAGCGCGACCGACATGAAGCTGCTCACGATCGACGGCGTTTCCGCGACGCGCGAAACGCTTTCCAATGGCACATATCCGATCCGGCGGCCGCTCTACCTCGTCTACCACACCGACCCGACCAAGCTGAAGCCGGCGATCAAGTCGTTCATCGACTGGGTCAAAGGACCCGACGGCCAAAAGATCATCGCGAACCTCTAGGCCCGAGCCCGAATGTCATTCATCGGCAATCTGTTCGCACCGAGCCTGCTACGGGCGCTCGTCGGTCGCACCGTCGTGGTGTCCGTAGCAGCGCTCGTGATCCTCGCAGCCGTCGCGCTGTATGAGTCGAACGACCTCGTTTCCAAGCAATTCCAGGACGAAGCGAACATCGTCGCATCCACGGCCCAAAAGCAGATCGACGACCAGGCTGCCCTCATGACACGCGCTGCCTCGCTCATCGCCGGACTGCCGACGACGCGCGACCTCACCGAGGACAAGGATGCGGACGGTCTGCGCGCGTTCCTGATCCCGCAGAAATCACGCCTCTCTGTCGACATAATGAACGTGGCCGACATCAACGGGATCTACGTCTCCGGAGCGCAAGACTTCCTCCCCGGCGCCGCGCTCAAGCCCGAGTTGCTGGCCCTCGCCAAGGCCGGCGCGCAGAGCTCATGGGTCCTCTACGACGAGCAGGAGGGTCTGGTCGTCCGTGCCATCTACCAGATCCGCGGGCGTGACCAGGAGCCGGTGGGCGTAGTGGAGATCGGCTCGCGGACGGAAATTAATTACGTCGATCAAAACCG
>JANMWW010000200.1:0-3357 GCA_031394155.1 Chloroflexota bacterium
AGAACCAGGAGACGTTCGGCGCGGCCACCATTCGCGACTTCTCGTGGAAGCAGCTGCTCGATGGCTACACCTGCACCGAGTGCGGCCGCTGCTCCGACAGCTGCCCGGCCCTCGCGACGGGCAAGCCGCTCGATCCGCAGAAGATCGTCCTCGACATCCGCGATCAGCTGCTGCGCGAGGGCCCGAACCTGCTCCGGCTCGCGAAGGGGGGAACCCCCGCGACCGCCCCGTCCGCGAGCGCCACGTCCGCGAGCGTCACGTCCGCGAGCGTGAAGACCGAGCCGATCGCGCCCGCGCACTGGGTCGAGTCCAAGCCCGAGGAGCTCTGGGCGTGCACGACCTGCGCGGCGTGCGTCGAGGCGTGCCCCGTGACCATCGAACACATCGACAAGATCGTGGACATGCGCCGGTACCTCACGCTGATGGAGGGCGGCGCGCCGCCCGAGGCGCAGAAGGCCATGACCAACATCGAGCGCGCCGGAAATCCGTGGGGCGAGCCGCGCGCGTCTCGCGGCGATTGGGCCCAAGGCCTCGCGATCCCCACGCTCGCAGAGAAACCCGATGCCGAGTACCTCTACTTCGTCGGGTGCGCGGGTTCGTACGACCGGCGCAACCAACGCGTCGCGCAGGCGCTGGCGAAGATCCTGAAGGCGGCAGATGTGTCCTTCGCGATCCTTGGCGCAGCCGAGACCTGCAACGGCGATCCCGCGCGGCGGCTCGGCAACGAGTATCTCTACCAGCTGCAGGCGCAGCAGAACATCGAGGCTTTCAAAGCGCTGAATGTGCGTAAGGTCATCACGTCGTGCCCGCACTGCTTCAACACGATCGCGAACGAATACCCGCAGCTCGGCGGCAACTACGAGGTCGTGCACGCCCTTCCGCTCGTACAGAAGCTCATCGCCGAAAAGCGCATCACGCTGGCCGGTGGCACGACCGACGTCGTCGCGTACCACGATCCCTGCTACCTCGGCCGCCACAACGGGATCTACGACGAGCCACGCGCGGTGCTCGACGCGATCCCGGGGGTGGAGCGCAAGGAGATCGCGCCGCACCACCGCGAGCGCGGCTTCTGCTGCGGCGCGGGCGGCGGTCGCATGTGGATGGAAGAGAAGATGGGGCAGCGGGTGAACCACCGGCGCGTCGAGCAGCTGATCATGGCGAACACCGGAGCGACGAAGGTGGCGAGCGGTTGCCCCTTCTGCCTGATCATGCTCGAAGAGGGCACCGGCGCGAAGGGCATCCAGGAGCAGGTCAAGCCGGTCGACGTCCTCGAGCTCGTTGCCGCCAGACTGAGCCCAGAAGCGCAGGACAAGCAAGACACCGCAGTGACGACGGGGAGTTAAAGATGGATCTCACTGACATGGGTACCGTCGCGTGGATCGCCGGAACGCTGGTCGCGCTCGTGACGGTGCTGTTCATTCTGTGGGTGGCATTCCGCGTCGCGAACGATCAGGAGATCGTCTGATGCGGTTCCTCGTGTGCCTGAAGCAGGTCCCCGACTCGACGGTCAAGGTCAAGGTCGGCAGCGACGGGAAGTCGATCGCGACCGAGGGCGTGACCTGGTCGATCTCGCCGTATGACGAGTACGCCATCGAGCTCGCGCTCGGGCGCAAGGATGCGGACGCGACCACGATCGTGAGCGTCGTCACCGTGGGGCCGGCGCGCTCGCGCGACGCGCTGCGCCAGGCGCTCGCGATGGGCTGCGACGATGCGACGCTTGTGAGCGCGCCCGAGGACATCGCAGGCCTCGACGTGGCCAAGGCACTCGCGGCCGTCGCGAAAGAGATGAAGCCGGACGTGGTGCTTTGCGGGAAGCAGGCGTCCGATGATGACCAGGGCCTGGTCGGTCCCGCGCTCGCCGAGATGCTTGGATGGCCGCACGTCGGGATGCTCACGAAGGCGGTCCCGGCCGGGAGCGACATCGAGCTTTGGCGTGAGGTCGAAGGCGGCCACGAGGTGTGGAAGGCCACGCCGCCTGTCGTCGGTCTCGTGCACAAGAGCGAGAAGGAGCCGCGCTACCCGAGCCTGCCGGGGATCATGAAGGCGAAGAAGAAAGAGATCCCGGAAACCAATCTCGAATCGCTGGGCGTTGCTTCCTCCGCGGCAACGATCGAGATCATCGCGATGGAACCGCCACCGCAACGCGGTGGCGGGAAGATCTTCAAGCTCGACGGCGACCCCAAGGGCGTGGCCGAGCAGGTCGCGAAGGCGCTCCACGAGGAGGCCAAAGTCATATGAAGATCCTGATCATCGCGGAGCGAAATGGCGCTCCGCTCAGACGGGTGTCGCAAGAGATCGCGGCGAAGGCCGCGTCATTCGGCGAGGTCGAAGTCATTGCGGTGAAAGGCGATCGGTATTCGCCGGTCGCGTGGTCGAGTGCGGTCGCCGAGAAGGCGAAGTCATCCGGCGCGCAGCTCGTGCTCGTTGGTGCCACGCTCAACGGACGCGATCTCGCCGCACGCGCCGCGGCGAGGCTCGGGTGGGCGTACGCCGCGGACTGCACCGACCTCGCCCTCAAGGACGGAGCCGCGGAAGCGAAGCGGCCGATGTACGCGGGCAAGATGCGCGCGACGGTGAAGGTCCCACTGCCGGCGTTCGTGTCGATCCGCGCCGGTTCGTGGACGCTCCCCGCTGGAGCGGCGGCGCCGAGCGTGACCGACATCGAGCCGGGCGCGGAAGACGCGCGTCTGAAGTTCGATCGGTTCGAGGCGACCGCCACGGGCGGCAAGCGTGTGTCGCTGGCGGAGGCCCGCACGATCGTCTCCGCGGGTCGCGGCATGAAGGGGCCGGAGAACTGGAAGCTGGTCGAAGAGCTCGCCGACGCGCTCGGCGCTGCGACCGGCGCATCGCGCGCGGTCACCGACGCGGGTTGGCGCCCGAATGAAGAGCAGGTGGGTCAGACCGGCAAGACGGTCACACCGGATCTCTACGTCGCGCTCGGCATCTCCGGCGCGATCCAGCACCTTGCCGGCATGACCTCGTCCAAAGTGATCGTTGCCGTGAACAAGGATCCCGACGCCGACATCTTCAAGATCGCGGATTACGGGGTCGTGGGTGATCTCTTCGAGTTCGTGCCGGCGTTCACGGAAGCCGTGAAAAAGGTCAAGGGCAATGGCTGAGCCGAGGCGATGAACCTCACGCCGAGCGACACCGACCAGGAGCTGGCGCTCGCTGTCCGCACCTGGGCGCAGGGACTCGGTGCGCGCGTGGCTCTGGGGGAGGAGCAAATGACGCTGCCGCTTGAAGTGGTGGGTGAGCTCGGCGATATCGGCGTGCTCGGCATGACCATCCCCGAGCCCGACGGCGGACTCGGCGCGTCCGCGGTCGCCTTCGCGCTCGTGCTCGAGGAGCTCGCGG
>JANMWW010000225.1:0-17937 GCA_031394155.1 Chloroflexota bacterium
CGCGCGCGCTCCACCGTGCCCACGATGATCGTGTCGTCGACCGCCTTCAGCGCCGCGGGCGCATCGCTCGCGGGAATGATCACAACAAGTCCGATCCCCATGTTCCACACATCCCACTGCTCCTCCTCGGCGACGTGCCCCATCTCCGCGAGCGCGGCGAAGATCGGTGGCACGCGCCAGGCCGAACGGTCGATGACTGCGCCGAGCCCGGGTGGCAAGGCTCGCGGAAGATTGCCTTCCCAGCCGCCGCCGGTGAGGTGCGCGATCGAGCGGATCGCCGCGACCTCGCGCAGCGCGTGGAACGCGTCGAGGTAGCAGGTGTGCGGCTGCAGCAGCGCGTCGCCGAGCGTGCCGCCGTCCAGGTCGGGACGAGGCTGTTCGAGGATCGCGAGCAGGTCCTTCCCCATCGCGGCCGCGGCGCGACCGAGGATCGCGCGCGCCAGCGTGTAGCCGTTGGTGTGAAGGCCGCTCGAGGGCAGGCCGATGCACGCGTCGCCCTCGCGCACGTTCTTCGGATCGAGAATGGCGTCGCGCTTCACCGCGCCCACCAGGAAGCCAGCCAGGTCGTACGCGCCGATGCCATAGGTGCCCGGCATCTCGGCCGTCTCGCCGCCGAGCAGCGCGCAGCGATGCGCGGCGCAGGCGTCGGCCATCGCGCCGACGACCCGACCGAAGATCTGCGGATCGATGCGCGAGGTGGAGAAGTAGTCGAGGAAGAACAGCGGATCGGCGCCCATGGCCATCGCGTCGTTGATGCAGTGGTGCACCAGGTCCGTGCCGACGACCTCGTGGCGATCCAGCAGACGCGCGAGATCGAGCTTCGTACCGACCCCGTCCGTTGTCGCGACGAGGACCATGTCGCCACCCGGCGACGCGAAGAGCCCGCCGAACGCCCCGACGTCGCCGAGGACCTCGGGCCGCTTCGTCTTGGCGATCCGCGCGCGCACCTGCGAGAGCGCAGTGTCAGCGCGCGACGGGTCGACGCCAGCGGACTTGTAGGTGATCCCGCTCACCTCGTCGTCACCGCGACGGGCTCGAGGGATTCCTTGGTGAGCTCGAGCTGCACCGGAACGAGGTATTCGCCGGTGAAGCACGCCGCGCAGTACTGATCGGGCGTGCCGCCGGTCGCGCGGATCATCCCATCCAGTGACAGGTAGCCGAGCGTGTCCGCACCGATGTGCTTGCGGATCTGCTCGATGTCCATGCGCGACGCGATCAGCTCGTCGCGTCGCGCCATGTCGACGCCGAAGAAGCACTGGTGGCGGATCGGTGGCGAGCAGATACGCATGTGGACCTCGCGCGCGCCGTGGCGGCGAAGGAGCTCGACGATGGGACCGCTCGTCGTGCCGCGCACGATCGAGTCATCGACGACCACGATGCGCTTGCCCGCGAGGACGTCGGGCATCGCGTTGTATTTCAGCGCGACGTTGTGCTTACGCAGCTCTTCGGACGGCTGGATGAACGTGCGGCCGATATATCGGTTCTTGATGAGCCCCTCGTGGAACGGCAGCCCGCTGCGGCGCGCGTACCCGACCGCGGCTGGGATCGCGCTGTCGGGCACGGGGATCACTGCGTCGGCGATCGCGGGCTGTTCCTCCGCCAGGATCTCGCCCATGCGCTCGCGCGTGGCGTAGACGGACACGCCGCCAAAGCGGCTCGAGGCGGACGCGAGATACACGTTCTCGAAGATGCAGAGCCCGCGGCGATCCTTTGACGCGAGGTCCGCGATCGGCACCGCGCCTCGGTCGTCGATGCGCAGGATCTCGCCGGGCGCGACCTCGCGCACGAAGTCGGCGCCGATCGTGTCGAGCGCGCAGGTCTCGCTCGCGACGAGCCAGGCTCCACCCTTGCGGCCGAGCACCAGCGGACGGACGCCGAGCGGATCGCGCACCGCGTACAGCGCGCTCGGCGTGAGCATGACCAGCGACCACGCACCAGCGAGCGTCGGCATCGCGCGCACGATGCGCTCATCCCAGTTCTGACCGGATGCATTCACAACGGCCTGCGCGACGACCTCCGTGTCCGACGAGGTGCTGAAATGCACGCCCTGCGCGGAGAGCTCGTCGCGGACGTCCTTCGCGTTGATGCAATTGCCGTTGTGCCCGATCGCGAGCTCCCCGAGCGTCGGGTCGCTGACGACGAACGGCTGCGCGTTCTGGATCTTCGATGCGCCGGTCGTCGAGTAGCGCGTGTGGCCCATCGCGGCGCGGCCGCCGAGCACCGCGAGGTCCGGCTCGCTGAAGACCTGGCCGACCAGACCCATGCGGCGCACGACGCGCAGGTCCGCGCCGTCGGTGGCCGCGAGACCGGCTGATTCCTGCCCGCGATGCTGCAACGCGTAGAGCGAGAAGAACATCAGGCGAGCCGCTTCCGCTGGGTCAGCATCCGCTTGTTTCAGCGGGATCCAGATCCCGCACACGCCGCACATGGCTAGCGCACCGTCCGGGCGCGCTCGATCTCGAGGCTATGCGCTGGCCAGTGCGTGAATGTCTCGGAGCCGATCTGCTGCCACAGCGGGTGACCCGGATCCCACGGGATCGAGTCCGTCGCGTTCATCTGATCGTCGCTCCGTTCCGCGATACGGGCCACGAGGTGATCGACGTAGCGATCGAACTCGTGCTTCATCTTCTCGAGGCTCAGGGGGCGATAGTGCTCGACGACTCGCTTGTTCCACTCTTCGCCGGTCGGCCGGCCCTCGACGCCCGCGACCCACGCCGGCTGCTCGAGCGGTGCACCAAGGCCGAACGCGATCTGCCCGATCCAATGCACGCAGTGCGCGAGGACGTCCTTCGCCGTCCATTCGTCGGTGACGCGGGCCTGCGTGGCATCGGCTCCGAGCGCATCGACCGCGGCCATCAGCCGGCGACGTTCGCGCGCGATGGCGTCGAGCACTTCTTCCGTCGTCATGCGCTTTCCCTCGACGGTCATGACTCGCGCCCCAACGCGCGACCGAGGCCGTGCCCGTGAGCCTGTGCCAGCGCCGGGATCGGCATGCCAAGCACCGGCGCGATCTCGAGCAGATCGCCACCGATCGTGCCGAGCGTCCAGATCGGGACGTCGTGTTCCGCCGCAAGCGCGCGAACAGCGTCCGCGTTGGCCGCGCCGACCACGAGCACGATGCCCGATGGACCTTCGCCGAAGAGCGCAACGCGCTTGTCGATACCGCGCACCGCGGGAAGCGTGACCTTCATGCCGACGCCATCGCGGAGCGCGAGCTCCGCGAGCGCGACACCGAGCCCGCCCTCAGCGCGATCGTGCGCCGCGTGGATGAGCCCGCGCGCGTGCGCTGCGAGCACGAAGCGCTGGAGCCGTGACTCGAGCGCGAGGTCGATCCGCACCGGTCCCTCGTGGATCCCAATGCGCGCGCCGTACGCCGACGTGCCCAGGCTCACCTGCGCGCTGCCGGCGAGCAGCACCGCATCCCCGGTCGCACCGCTCGTCACGGGGATGCGCTTTGTCACATCGGTGAGGTGGCCCACCGCGCCGATGACCGCGGTCGGCCAGATGTCCGCGCCCTTCGTCGCGTTGTACAGCGACACGTTTCCGGAGACGACGGGGACGTCGAGCGCGTCGCACGCGGCCTTGATCCCAGCGACCGTGCGCTCGAGCTGCCACGCACCCACGGGACGTTCGGGATTGCCGATGTTGAGACAATCCGTGATGGCGAGGGGAGTCGCGCCCGCGCACACGATGTTCCGGAGCGCTTCCGCGACGGCGGACGCCGCGCCGACGAAGGGATCGATCGCGGCGACACGCGGCTGCGCATCGATGGCCACCGCGATGCCGTCAGCGCGTCCTTTGATGCGGATCACGCCGGCGTCGCCGCCAGGGCCGTCGACTGTGTCGGTGCCGACCATCTGATCGTACGTTCGGTACAGGATCCGTCGCGACGCGACGTTCGCTGACGACAGCACGTCGAGCAGCTCGAGTCCGATCTTGTGCAACGGTGGCGGCGACGTCGGCGCTGGCGACGTGTCCTCGGGCGGGCCCCATGGCCCCTTCCTCGACCTCGCCAGCGCCGACTCCTCGGCGCTCGGCTCGCGGGCCCACTCGGCCACGTCGTACTCGGGTGCGTCGTCAGCGAGCCAACTTGGCGCTAGCGATGCGACGATCTTTCCCTCGCTCATGATCTCAAGCACCGGAGCGGCGGTCACCTCGCCGATGCGCACGCCGTGCAATTCCCAGTGTCCGAATACGCGCTCGACATCCTTCTCGCGTCCGGGCCGTGCGATCACGAGCATCCGCTCCTGCGATTCGCTGAGCATCACCTCGTAGGGCGTCATCCCTTCAGCGCGGCGCGGCACGGTGTCGAGGTCAACGCGCATCCCGACACCACTCTTCGCCGCGACCTCGCTCACGGCGCAGGTGAGCCCGGCAGCGCCGAGATCCTGCAGCGCCTCGACGACGTCCTGCTCGACGAGCTCGAGCGTCGCTTCCATCAACAGCTTCTCGAGGAACGGGTTGCCCACCTGGACCGTCGGGCGCTTGTCCTCGCCTCCCTCGCCGAATTCAAAGGACGCGAGCAGCGATGCGCCGGCGATCCCATCTCGCCCGGTGTCGGATCCGACGAGGTAGACCGCGCTCCCGGGACGCGCCGTGTTGGCGAAGCGGAGCTGGTCCCGCTGCACGAGCCCGACGCACATCGCATTCACGAGCGGGTTCCCCACATAGCAGGACTCAAAGGAGACGTGCCCGGCGACGTCGGGGATCCCGACGCAGTTGCCATACGAGCCAATGCCGCCGACGACGCCACTCACGAGACGGCGGGCGCGCAGCTCGTCCGGCATCCCGAAGAAGAGCGCATTCAGCAGCGCGACCGGCCGAGCGCCCATCGCGAACACATCGCGGAGGATCCCGCCCACGCCCGTGGCCGCGCCCTGATACGGCTCGACCGCGGAGGGGTGGTTGTGGCTCTCCACCTTGAACGCGCACAGGAGCCCGTCACCCAGATCCACCGCGCCGGCGTTCTCGCCGGGTCCGACGGCGACGCGCGGACCCGTCGTCGGCAGCGTGCGCAGGAGCTTCTTCGAATGCTTGTAGGCGCAGTGCTCGCTCCACATCGCGCCGAACATCGCCCACTCGAGATGATTCGGTTCGCGACCGACGAGCTCGCGGACGCGCGAAGCCTCGAAGGGTGTCAATCCCACCTCGGAGGGGATGTCCAACTTAGGCTGCGCCGTCATCGTCCCCGTCATCATCGGGGACGGACTCATGCGTCCTCGCCCGCTCCTACGAATCGCTCGAGCTGATCGGCGAAGGCGCGCAGATCGGCGGTGCGTGTCTGGATCTGCCGGTACACGTCGTCGATGTCGGTCTGCTCGCGGTCGTACGCGAGGAGGTTCCGCAGGTTGGCGAGATGCTCCAACCGATACGCGAGCGGCTTCTCGATGATCCCGTGAGCTGCCACGGCATCAAGTATGTCGTGATACGCCTCAGGTTTGGGGAGCGCGAGCGCCATCACCAGATATGCGCCCGTTCCGAACAGGATCTCGACCGCCTGCTGCAGGTACCACTGCGCCAGGCCGTAGAGCTTGGAGTCGCGCTTGAACTTCGCGTGCTCGATGCCTGAGAGGTCCGCGAGGAGCTGCGTATATTCGCGCAGGCGCGCGAGGCGCACCTTCACGTACTCGGGGTCGATGGCGAAGCGGTCACTCTTGGTGCGTTCCGCGAGCGCCTTCGACTGGATGTCGTCGTACTTTTGGAACTCCAGATATTCCATGACCGCGTGGGTCTCCCATTGGACGCGCCGCTTGATGTCGCGCTGGTAGAGGATGTTCCAGCTCTTGATGACCTGAGCGCGCTGCAGCAGGCTCGCCTGATTCAGGATCACGACCTCGAGGCCCTGCGTCTCGAGCGTCTTGCTCAGCTCGCTGACGAAGTAGACCTGGTAGTCGAAGAACTCGTTCGTCTTGACCTTGTCGAGGAGCAGGAGGGCGACGTCCAGGTCCGAGAACGACCCCGCGAGGCGGCGCCCGCTGGCGCTCCCCTGCGTGTAGGCCGCGTCGACCGGGCTTCGCTGGAAGAGCGAATGGATCTGGGCCTGCTTCTCGAAGAGGTCCATCTCTGTCCTATCTATATATGGCAGGAGCCGTGCCTGCCATAGCCCCGGCCAGATTGGCGAGGATCTGGTACCCGTCGGTGCCCCCCAGCAGGGCTTCCACGCACCGCTCGGGGTGCGGCATGAGCCCCACGACGTTCCCGGCCTCGTTCATCACGCCGGCGATATTCGACGTGGAGCCATTGGGGTTCGACTCGAGCGTCGCCGCGCCGCGCGCGTCGGTGTAGCGGAAGACGACCCGGCCGCTCTCCTCGAGCGACGCGATGGTGTCGGGGTCGGCGACGTAGCAGCCCTCGCCGTGCCCGATCGGCATCCGCAGCACTTTGCCCGAGAGCCCGGCCGTCCAGGGCGTGCGCTCCTGCTCGACCCGCACGTGGATCCAGTCGCAGCGGTACTCGAGCCCGGCGTTGCGCAGCAGGGCGCCCGGAAGGAGACCCGCCTCGCACAGGATCTGGAATCCGTTGCACGATCCGAGCACCGGCTTGCCCTCGTCGGCGAAGCGGCGCAGCGCCTTCGTCGCGGGCGAGATCTTCGCGATGGCGCCGGCGCGCAGGTAGTCGCCGTATGTGAAGCCGCCCGGCACGATGACGGCGTCGAAGCCGCGTAGGTCCGCATCCGCGTGCCACAGGATCTCGGTCTCGATCTCGGGCACGAGCGAGAACGCGTGCTCGAAGTCGCGCTCGCTCCAGGTGCCGGGATAGCGGAGCAGCGCGACACGCGTCATGCCACCCTCGCGAGCTTCGTGATCCGTCCGCCGATGAGCCACTCGGTGACGTAGATGTCTCCGCGGGCGTCCGCGGTCGCCGCGTGCGGACTATTGAGACGACCTTTGCTGACACCGCGGTAGCGCTGCGCGGTCCCGTCTGAAGCCGCGCTATTTGGCCACCCTGCGCGTTGCGGGGCATCCGCGTCCATCGCGATGTAGCCGACCACGCGATCGTCGTGTCCGAGGATCGTCAGCCGCGGCGGATTGAATTCAACGAGCACGAGGCGATCGCCGTCCGCGGCGATCCACGTGGGGGCAGCAAGCGCTCCCCCACCGATCTCGCGACGGAATCGCCCATCCACGCCGTAGACCTGGATACGCGCATTGCCCCGATCGCAGACATAGAGCTCGGCTGCGCCATGGCGGGCATCCACGTACACGAAGTGCGGGGTCTTGAAGCGACCGCTTCCGGTCGTGCCATCGAGGCTCTCCTGATACGCGCCGGCGGCGTCGTAACGGTGGATGTAGCTCTGCCCATACCCATCGGCGACCCACACATCGCCCGAACCGGGCACCACCGCGACCGACGTCGGCCGGTACGCCTTGTCGGCGTACGCCGGAATCGGAGGATCTTCGAGACGGAGAAGGACGCCGCCGTCGAAAGACACTTTCGCAACGGCGCCGGACGGTGTTGCAGCAGTGGGACGCGCGTATGCCGCGGTGGGCTCGAGCTTGAAGCCGACGTCAGCCAGCCAAAGGTGCTCGACGCCGTTCTCCTCGACGAGCGTGATCCCGTGCGCCTCGGCGAACGGTGCGGGAATCCGCGCGCGGACGGCACCGCTCGAGTCGAGGACCACGAGAAAAGGTTTCGTCGGATCGAACGTGACCAGGTCGCCCGACCGGGTGGCGACGATCCCATGGTGCGGCCAGGCTCCGTCGTGCCCCGAGAGTGCATCGTGACCCCAGTCGTCGACCCATTCGTAGGAGAGATCCCCGCACCGGAGGATCACCGGGAGACGCCAGCACCCGCTCGGGATGCGTCCTTCAGTTCGTACGAGTAATCCTCGATGACCGGGTTCGCGAGAAGCTCATTCCCCATCGTGCGGACGGCTTCGTTGGCCGCTGCCTCGTTCGCGGCGTCGAACGTCACCACGATCTCTTTCCCGGTGCGCACGGCTGCAACGGGTACGCCGAGCGATCGCAAGGCGCCGGCCACCGCCTCACCCTGCGGATCGCGGACCTCCGCCTTCGGACGCACGTGCAGCGTCGCGACGTACTTCATGCGAGCACGTTCCCGGTCAGCTTCTCGTAGCACTCGCGGTAGCGCGCCGTCGTGCCGGCGACGACGTCGTCCGGCAATGCCGGCGCCGGCGGCTCCTTGTCCCAGCCGCTCTTGGTGACGAAGTCGCGCACGTATTGCTTGTCGTACGACGGCGGGGTCCCGCCGGTCTTGTACTTCGCGGAGTCCCAGTAGCGGGACGAGTCGGGCGTCAGCGCCTCGTCGATGAGGACGAGCTGGCCGTCGCTCATGCCGAACTCGAACTTCGTGTCGGCGAGGATCAGGCCCTTCCCGAGCGCGAAGGCGTGGGCCGCGCGGTAGAGCGCGATGGTCACCTGCTCGAGCTTGCGAGCCATCTCGGTGCCGACCGTCGCGGCAAGCTGCGCGCGGGAGATGTTCATGTCGTGGCCGGTCAGCTCTTTGGTCGCGGGTGTGAAGATCGGATCGTCCAGGCGCTGCGACTCCTCAAGACCCTTCGGCAGCGGCTCGCTGGCGACGGTGCCGAGCGCCTTGTACTCGGTCCACGCGCTGCCGCTGATGTATCCGCGCGCGACGCACTCGACGTCGATGCGCTCGCACCGCTTCACCAGCACGGCGCGGCCCACGAGGTCCGTGACCTCACGGAAGGCCCGAGGGAAGTCCGCCAGATCCGCGGATACGAGATGGTTCGGCACGATGTCCTCGAGACGCTTGAACCAAAAATTCGACATCTGCGTGAGCACGCGGCCCTTGTCGGGGATCGGTGTCGGGAACACGACGTCGAACGCCGAGAGCCGGTCGCTCGCGATCATGACCAGGCGATCGCCGCCGGCCTCGTAGACATCGCGCACCTTGCCGCGCCGCCACAGTCGCGCACCGGGGACCTCGCTCTCGAGCAGCGTCGTCATTCAGGCAGCACTCCTTTTAGCTTCTCGCGCCACAGCGCGGTGACCGAACGGGCCGCCTCGGCCGACAGGCCGCGATATTCCTCGGGCCGCTCGAGCACGCGGCGCTCGGCGGGCGTCAGCTTCTTCAGATAGCCGCGCAGCTCGGAGTCCTGCGCGGCGACCTCGAGCACGGTGCGGCCCCCGCGCTCGGCCTCGAGCGTGAGCTTGCGCACCGCCTCGTGCGCGTCGGTGTGACCGTACTTCGAGAGGAGGATGTATAGGGGCTCGGCCACGATCGCACCGCGCGACATCGCGAGGTTCGCCTTGAGGCGATCGTGGTCCACGCGCATGTTCTCGAGCGAGCCGGCGAGACGGCCAGCGGCATACGCGGTGGCGGCGATGATCTCGCCGAGGAAACGTTGCGACGCGGAGTTCGTGAGGTCGCGCTGATGCTCGCTGATCTGGTCGAGGTACGTCGTCATCACGCGCGGCGCCATGACCTTCCAGATCGACTTCACGTTCTCGAACGACACGGGGTTCCGCTTGTGCGGCATCGTCGACGAACCGACCTGCTCGTCGGCGAACGACTCGCTCACCTCGCCGATCTCGGTGCGCTGGAGCTGCCGCATGTCATCCGCGAGGTTGGCCATGACGCCGAGCGCGGTGACGCAGGCGTGCGCGAGATCGCTCCACGGCTCCGGCTCGACGATCTGCGTCGAGATCGGCCGCGGGTCGAGGCCGAGCGACTTGAGGAAGCGCCGCTCGAGCGCGCGCGGGCTCGTCGTCGTGAGCAGCTCCATGGCCTGATACGCGCCGACCGCGCCGGAGAGCTTTCCCGGAAGACGCTTTGCCACCTGGGTGAGCGCCTGCGTTCGGTCGCCGAGCCGCGAGACGTACTGCGCCATCGCGAATCCGAAAGTGATCGGCTCGGCATGCTTTCCGTGCGTGCGGCCGATCTGCGGCGTGTCCGCCTCAGCCTCGGCGATCGCGATGCAGCGCGCGACGAGGCGCGCGAGCGCGGGCACGACCACGCGGTCGATGCATTCGCGGTAGCGAAGGCTGTTCGCGGTGTCGACGATGTCGTACGAGGTCGCCCCGAGATGGACGAACCGCTTGGCGTCGTCGGGCACGTGGTTCCGGATCACGTTCACGAGCGCGCGGACGTCGTGCCGTGTCTTCAGCTCTTCGTCGGCGACCTCCTGCGGCGTGACCTGATCAGCCGCGCTCGCGATCGCGTTCGCGGTCTCGTGATCGAGGACCTTCGCGTCGGCCATCGCCAGCGCGAGCGCGCCTTCGACGCGCGCCTGGTAGCGGATGACTGCGCCGGCCGAGAGATACGGGCCGAGCTCCTTCTGAAGCTTGGCGTCGCCGCCGACGAAGCGATAATCCAGCGGGCTGATCGCGTCCCAGCGGTTCTGCATCACCCAGCCAGGACCTTCGCGGCCATGCCCTCGCGCATCATGCGCACGCGCCCGGCGAGCTCTTCGTCACCGATCGCGAGCATCTGCGCGGCGAGGATGCCGGCGTTCGCCGCGCCGGCCTCCCCCAGCGCGACCGTGGCCACCGGGACGCCCCGCGGCATCTGGACGATAGAAAGGAGTGCGTCCAGGCCGTTCGCGACCGAATTCGGTGCCACGAGCGGCACGCCGATCACGGGTCGCGTGGTGATCGAGGCGACGACGCCCGGCAGGTGCGCGGCCGCGCCGGCACCCGCGATGAACACGCGGACGCCGCGCTGCTCGCACGACTGCACCCATTCGCGGACCGCATCGGGCGTTCGGTGCGCGGACAGCACGCGCGTTTCGGACTCGACGCCCAGGCCGGCCAGCGTGTCAGCGGCGTGCTGCATCACCAGCTTGTCCGACGCGCTGCCCATCACGATCCCCACCAGGACTGTCAAAAGACCGCCACCTCACCCTGCCCGATATCCGAACGATAGAACTTGCCCTCGAAGTCCACGCGCTCGGCTCCGGCATAGGCGCGTTCCCGCGCTTCTTCAACGGTCGCTCCCCCGGCGACGATATGGATGACCCGGCCACCTGCGGTCACGAATCCGCCGGTGGGGCCACGCCGCGTCGCGCCGTGGAATGCGTAGACACCGTCGGGCAAGCGATCGAGCCCGGTGATCTCGGCGCCGGTCTTGGGCACAGCGGGGTAGCCCTCGGCACAGAGGACGACGTCCACGAACGCACGCTGGCTGAAGCGCACCGGATGATCGCGCACGTAGGTTCCGAGGCGGCCTTCGCCGAGCGCGAGCATGAGCTTCGCGAAGTCGCCACCGATGCGCGGCAGGGTGACCTCGGCCTCGGGGTCCCCGAAACGCGCGTTGTACTCGAGCACCTTGTAGCCGTCGCGAGTCTTCATGAGCCCGGCGAAGATCACGCCGCGGAACGGCGTGCCGCGCGCGACGAGCGCGCGGGCGATCGGCGCGATCGTCTCCTCGGCCACGCGCTGCGCGTCCTCATCGGGTAACACCGTCGTCGGCGACACGGCGCCCATGCCGCCGGTGTTCGGCCCGGTATCGCCGACGCCGAGACGCTTGTGATCACGCGCGGGCGGCAGGGCCACGACGACCTCGCCGTCGACCAGGGCCTGCAGGCTCGCTTCCTCGCCAACCAGCATCTCTTCGAAGACGATCACGCCACCGCTGGTCGGCGGCGTGCCGATGGCGACGCGCGCCTCCTCGGCGCTGTTGCAGACCGTGACGCCCTTGCCCGCCGCGAGGCCGTCCGCCTTCACGACGAACGGCGGGCGCCATTGCTCGAGGGCATCTCGGGCGGCTGCGCCGTCCGGGAACGACTCCCAGCGCGCCGTCGGCACGCCGGCGTCCCGCATGAGCTCCTTCGCGAACGTCTTGCTCCATTCGATCTTCGCCGCCTCGCGTGACGGTCCGACCACGGCGATGCTTCCCCGCCGCAGCGCGTCGGCCACGCCCGCGGCGATGAGCTCGTCGGGTCCCACGATCGCTAGGTCGATGAACGACGCGGCGAGATGTTGTTGCAGCCGCATCGCGTCGGCGACGGGGAAGTCGAGGATGCGCGTGAAGAGCGCCATACCCGGGTTGCCGGGGACGACGTCGATAGTCGCGACGCTGTCCGATCGCGCGAGCCGCCATGCGATCGCGTACTCGCGGCCGCCGCCGCCGAGCACGAGGCAGTTCGTTCCGGGCGCGCCGGCCGCTCGGCCGGGACTGCGGCCCGCGCGTTGCTCGCGGATGACCTTCTGGACCTTCTCGCCTTCGGTGAACAAGCCTTTGAGCCACTTCACGAGGGCGAGATCACTCTCACTCCCACTCGATCGTGGCGGGCGGCTTCGACGAGATGTCGTAGACGACACGATTCACCTCGGGGATCTCGTTCACGATGCGCGCCGATGCCCGCGCGAGCACGTCATAGGGGATGCGCGCCCAGTCCGCCGTCATGAAGTCCTCCGTCGTCACCGCGCGCAGCGCGACGAGCGATCCGTACGTCCGGAAGTCGCCCATGACGCCGACGCTCCGCACCGGGGTCAGCACCGCGAAGGCCTGCGCGATGCCTCGATACAGGTCCGCCGCGCGAAGCTCCTCGAGGAAGATCGCGTCCGCGCGGCGCAGCGTGTCGAGGCGCTCCTTCGTGATCTCGCCGACGATGCGCACGGCGAGGCCCGGTCCGGGGAACGGATGGCGCCAGAGGATGTCCTCGGGGATGCCCAGCTCGGCGCCGACGCGCCGGACCTCGTCCTTGAAGAGGCGGCGCAGCGGCTCGACGACCTCGAGGTCCATGACCTCAGGCAGGCCGCCGACGTTGTGGTGGGTCTTGATGCGCGCACTGGTCTTCGACTCGCGCGATCGCGACTCGATGACGTCGGGATAGATCGTCCCCTGCACCAGGAGAGCTTTCTCATCCGCGCCTCTCCCATTTCCGATGAGGCCGATCTTCTTGGCCTGTTCCTCGAACTGGCGGATGAATTCCTCGCCGATGATCGTGCGTTTGGTCTCGGGATCGTCCACGCCGGCCAAGCGCTCGAGAAATCGCGCGGACGCGTCGACGTGCACGAGGCGGAGGCGCGAGCCGAAGGTCGCGACGACCTGCTCGGCCTCGCCGCCGCGAAGCAGACCGTGATCGATGAATACGCACGTGAGCCGATCGCCGATGGCCTTGGCCACGAGCGCGGCGGCGACCGCGGAGTCGACGCCACCTGACAGCGCGCAGATCGCGTGGCGATCGCCGATCTTTTCGCGCAGCTCCGCGACCGCCTCCTCGACGAACGCGGCTGGGGTCCAGTCGCCCTCGCATCCGCAGACGCGATACAGGAAGTTGCGCAGCACCTCGGCGCCGCGCGGCGTGTGCATGACCTCCGGATGGAACTGCACCGCGAAGCGCGTGCGCCCATCGCTCATCGCCGCAAGCGGCAGCCGTTCGGTTGTCGCGATGGCGTGAAATCCTGGCGGCAGGCGCTTCACCGTGTCCCCGTGGCTCATCCACGCCCGCTCGCTCGAGCCCAGGCCCTCAAAGAGTCCCGACGGATCCTTGATCTCGACGGTCGCGGGTCCGAACTCGCGCTTGCCCTCGGGCGCGACCTCGCCGCCGAGCACGTGCGCCATGAGGTGCATGCCGTAACAGATGCCCAGCACCGGAACGCGGCCGTCCAGGATCTTCGGGTCGACCGATGGCGCGTCCTTGTCGTACACGCTCGCCGGCCCGCCCGAGAGGATCACACCGACCACGTTGCGGCGAACGAGCTCTTCGGCGGTGACGTCGTGCGGGAAGATCTCGCAGTAGACGCGTGACTCGCGCACGCGGCGCGCGATGAGCTGCGTGTACTGGCTGCCGTAGTCGAGGATGGCGATGGTCGGGCGGGAAATCGCGGACTTCGCCTCCGTGTCCTGGAGGCGGCTGTCTCGCGCGTTCACCGAAGCGCTATCCGCTCGTCCGGACTCGATAGTTCGGCGCATCGACGGTGATCTGCACATCGTGCGGGTGCGACTCGCGAAGACCCGCGCCGCTGATCCGGACGAAGCGCGCCTTGGTGCGCAGGTCCTCGATGCTCGCGGCGCCGACGTACTTCATGCCCGCGCGCAGGCCGCCGACGAGCTGGTGGATGAACGGCTCTAGCGCGCCGACGGAACGGACCTGTCCCTCGACGCCCTCGGGGACGATCTTCGAGAATTCGCTGACCTCGCCCTGTCCGTAGCGATCGCCTGCCTTGCGCACGGCCATCGCGCCCATCGAACCCATGCCGCGATATCGCTTGAAGGCGCCCTCGTTCGTGACGATCACGTCGCCGGGCGATTCGTCGACGCCTGCGAGGAGACCGCCGAGCATCACTGTGTGTGCGCCGGCGCCGATCGCTTTCGCGATGTCGCCGGACTCCTGGATGCCGCCGTCCGCGCAGACCGGGATCCCGTGCCGCGCTGCGGTGTTGGCGCAATCGAAGATCGCCGTGATCTGTGGCATGCCCGCGCCTGCGACCACGCGCGTGGTGCAGATGGCGCCGGGCCCGACGCCGATCTTCACGCCGTCGGCGCCGGCCGCGATGAGCTCATCCGTCCCGTCGGCGGTGACGACATTGCCGGCGATCACCTGGACGCGGTGGCGTGTCTTGATCTTCTCGACCATGCGGATAACGCTCGCGGAGTGGCCATGCGCGACGTCGATCACAAGGAGATCGACACCTGCCGCCACCAGCGCGGACACGCGCTCGTCGGAATCACCCGACACACCGACAGCCGCGCCGACGCGGACGCCGGCCGCCTTGCATTCTTTGACCTGCGCGGCCTGTTGATCGACGGTGAGATTGCGATGCAGGACGCCGAGGCCACCGAGTCGCGCGAGCGCGATGGCCATGCGGGATTCCGTCACGGTGTCCATCGCGGCGGAGATGATCGGGATGTCGAGCGCGAGCTCACGCGTGAGGAGCGTGCGGGTGGAGACCTGGGCCGGGAGGATGTCGCTGCGAGCTGGGATGAGGAGGACGTCGTCGAAGGCAAGTCCTTCGGTTCCGAACTTCTCCTCAGGAGTCAATCCCGCGCCCTCACCCGGTAAGTGTACCGAGCCGGTTACTTGGCCTTGGTCGGTCCGGTGGTGGCGCTATTCGCGCTGCGATTGCCGGCGTTATCCAGCGTGACCAGGTACGCGCAGTAGTTCGAGCTCGAGATCAGGCCGGTGATCGAGTACGCGGTCACCGCGCCGGTGGTGGCCGAATTCGGGAAGTTCGCGACGCTCTGCGCCGGGCATGTGGTGATCGCGTTCGTCCAGCGGACCTCGTAGCCCTGCAGGCCGGAAAGGGCGTCCGTGCCCGCCGTCCAGTTGAGGTCGACAGTGACGGGCGTGCCGACGGCGCCCACCGCGGAGGTGAGCGCGGTCGCGGCCGTCGGTACGGTGAGGTCGATCTTCACGGTCTGGTTCGCGCTCAAGCTCGCGTTGCCCGCGGCGTCGGTGCCGAAGTAGGCGATGGTGTGGCCAGCGCTCTGACCGCTCACGCTGAACGCCGCGCTCGCGCCACCCGTCGATGTCTGGCCGGCACCGTCGACGTTACGCGTGACCGACCCCATGCCCGTCCCGACATCGACGCCGTTCACCGTCACCGAGACCGCCGCGTTGTACCAACCCGCGCTGCAGGCCGCGCCGTTGCAGGTGATCGACATCGTCGGAGCGACGCGATCGGACACGCCGTTCTTCGCGGCGCTGTTGCCGCTGGTGAAGGTGCCGCCGCCAGTGATGCTTGCCTGGATGACGTACTGATAGGTGCCGTCCGAGGGCGGCGTGTCGTTGTACGTGAGCGCCGCGGTGTTGCCGATCAGCGTGTACGGACCGCCGATCGGGCCACGCAGGACGTTGTACGTGAGCGTGTGGCCCGCGCCCGGCGCGGTCGGCGTCGCGGTCCAGGACAGCGTTACGACCCCGGCAGCTGCGGAGGTCGTGTTGTTCTGTGCGGCTGGGACCTGCACGAGCATCGTGGCGACATTGTTGGCCGGGTTCGTCGTGGTTCCGGTGAAGCTCGCACCGGTCTTGCCGGACCCAATGCCAACGAGCGCGATAGTCGCCATGAACGCGAACGCGATCGCCAGAAGGCGATCGCCGGAGATCCCTGTGCTCATTCGCATCTCAGGCCACCATCGCCGAACGGCGTCGAGCGCTCTCGAGCCATGCGATGTGCGCGCGCCACGCCTCGTCGGGATCCGCAGTGACGCGCACCGGCTGAAGACTCTTGAGCTGCGCCGGCTTCGACATCGCGGCCGGGCTCGGCTCCTTGCGGAAGACGAGCACGCTCGCGCAGGCGAAGAAGGTGATCGCGGCGATGAGCGTGAGGAGGAGGCGCCAGTAGGCCTGCATCGACGCGGCGACGTAGCCGGCGATCGGGAGCGCCCCGCGGACGATGCCGACCTGGCCGGCGAAGGTCTTGTCCTCGGGGTCCGCGACGACGTTCGCGTCTCCCTTGGTCGAGAAGATCAGACCCTGCGCGCCCTGCGTGATCGTGATGACGCGGTGGGTCGTGGTCTGGTCGTAGTGCTCGAAGGTGATGACGTCCCCGACCGTGATCACCGACGGGGAGACCGGCTGGACGAGCACGAGCGATCCCTTCTGGATGCCCGGCTCCATCGAGCCGCCCGTCACGATGAAGGTACCGAGGCCGAAGACGCGGATCGCGACGAATGAGAGGCAGAGCAGGAGGAGTACGGCGAAGGTGATCGTCGAGAGGATGTTCCCCAGGTTCTTCACCGCTTCGCTCCCTTCTTTTTCTTCGCTGGCCGGAGCCCTAGTGGGCCCCGGCCCTCTGTCTCTGCTCTGGTCGCTGGGTGCAGCCCTAGGGGGCTGCACCCTCCTGTGACTTGCGCGGCCTTCGGCTGCGCGCGATACGTTCGCTACTTGGCTGAACCAGCGAGCTGCGTCGCGGTGTACGTGATCGTCATGTCCTGCGTGAGACCCTGCATCGCGTTCGTGCCCGTTGTGGGGAAGGTGAAGTCGAACGTGAGCGTGTCGGTCGCCAGAGCGGCGATGGTGCCGGAGGCCGGGATGGACATGTTCTTGAGCGCACCGGTGTAGAGGACCGTCGCGCCGCGCTTGACGGTGACCTGAAGGCCGTTCGTCAGGTCACTCCAGAGGGTCGTGTTCGCCACGGCGCTGATCGAGCCGCTGTACGTGAAGGCGGCGTTACCGCTGTTCGTGATGATCACGGTGCGGTTCATCGTGTCGCCGGGCACCAGGTTGGTCACGTTCACGAGGTCGTTCGCGTTCGGCTTGTTGTTGCTCATCGTGAGCGTCGCGCTGCCAAAGGTGTTGCTCGGGTTCGTGCTCGTCGCCGTGAAGCTCGCGCCAGTCTTGTCGGCCGTCGCGGTGAGGCCGATCAGGACCAACCCCGCGAGCGCCATGCCTGCCAGAAGGTTGAGCTTGCGCATCTGCGTTGTCCCTTTCTCTTCATCCGCTCCGCCGAGTGGTCGGGCGGTGTTTCTTGTGTGATGTCACTTTCCGGCCTGGGCGCGGCCCGGCCATCGACACACAGGGGGAGGAACAGGTCCCATTGGTATTAGTCCTAGTGCTCGAAACGGCTGGCGCTCGCGCGAGGAGTCGCGCGGCTCACTCTCAGGTATTAGCGGCGTCTAGTCCGAGGTATGAGTTGGTCTAGTCGGGTGGTCGGGCGTCGACGATGTGCTCCTGCGCGGTGGGGCCGCCACCCGCCCAGAGATCGAGCATACGCACGCGATTCCGAGTCCATTGGCGGGCCCGCCACCAGAAGACCGCCGCTGCGGCCAGCGCAACGCCGCACGCGCTCGGGAACACGATGGGCTGCAGATCGACGAAGAGGTCGAAGCGATGCGCGACGATCCCGACGGCGATGAGGGTGAGCGCCTCCACCTCGAGCACGATCGTGACGAAGATCAATGCGAAGGAAGCGGCTCCGAACGTCCGCCTTCGCCGGTACGGGAAGGCAATATCGAGGAAGTCGTTCACGGGCCAGAAGGATAGGTCGTCACAGCAATGTCGCGGAGCGCTCCGGACCGATGCCGACCATGCCCACAGGTGCTCCCACCGTCGCCTCGATCTCCGAC
>JANMWW010000242.1:0-10943 GCA_031394155.1 Chloroflexota bacterium
GTCTCTCCAGCGACTCCTTCGTCTCGTTGAAGAGCCGCACGTTCTCGATCGCGATCACGGCTTGATCGGCGAACGCTTCGACGAGCTTGATCTGCTTCGGGTCGAAGCCAGTCGGCTCGAGCTTGCGCAGCAGGATCGCGCCGATGGCCTGGCCTTCACGGATCAAAGGCGTGGCCAACAGGCCGCGCTGCCCGCTGACCGCGCGCTCGCGTGCCTGCGTGTAGGGGGCGCCCTCCGGGCCTGTCACGTCGGTGATGTGGATGGTCCGCTTGTCGAGGACCGCCGCCGCCGCGATCGACGTCCGCTCGAGACGGATGACGCCGGCCACGCTCGACGGGATCGGGCCGTGGTGCGCAAGCGAGGGCATCACATCGCCCTCGACAAGCAGCACCGACACATCGGCAGCACCGCAGAAGCGCGCGGCGTTCTCGGCGATCGCGTCGAGGACGGGCTTCACTTCGGTTGGCGACGATGCGATCACCTTCAGGACCTCAGCGAGAGCCGTCTGTCGCTCGAGCGATTCCCTCGTCTCGTTGAAGAGACGCACGTTCTCGATGGCGATGACCGCTTGGGCAGCGAACGTCTCCAGGTCGCCGATCTCGCGTTCGCTGAATGCGCGGGCGTCGAAACGACGGAGCACGATGACGCCGATGGCGGCGCCAGCGTGGAGCAGCGGCGCGCCGACGATGGCGTGGTAGCCGACCGCCCGCGCGTGCTCGGCACCGGCCGGGAGATCCGCCTCTGTTTGGAGATCCTGCACCGCGATCGTTCGCGCCGCGAGGAAGGCGCGGGAACTCACCGAAGTTCCGTCGTTCGGGTAGCGCAGGTCACTCGCCACGGGAATTGTCCCGCGGTGCGCGGACATCTGCAGGTGAGTGCCACTCGGAAGCATGAGGCCCGCGTCCTCGGCAGCGCAGAAGCGCAGCGCGCTCTCGACGATCGCGTCGAGGACTGGCTGGACGTCGCTCGGAGATCGCGAGATCACGCGAAGGATCTCTCCGAGAGCGGTCTGCCGCTCGAGCGCCTCCTGTGTCTCGTTAAAGAGTCGGACGCTCTCGATCGCGATCACGGCCTGATCCGCGAACGTCTCGACCAACTTGATCTGGGCTTCGTCGAAGCCGGTGGGCTCGGTCTTCCGCAGCACGATCGCCCCGATCGGAGTGTTCTCGCGTATCAGGGGCACGGCGAGCATGCTTCGCTGACCCTGCAGGCGCGCGCGCTCGCGCGCCTGGGTGAATTGTTCGCCCTCCGGCGCGCGGCGATCGTTGACCATGACCGTTCGCCGGTCCTGCAGCGCGGTCGCGGCGACCGACGAGCGCGCCATCTTCAGCGGTGTCGGGAGCTGAGGCATCGGCCCAAAGGTCGCGAACGGGATCAGCTCATCGCCCTCGACGAGGACTACGGAGACGTCGAGCGCGCCGGCGAACCGGGCCGCGTTCTCCGCGATCGCGTGAAGGATGGCGTCGAGATCTGCGGGGGCGGTGCTCATCGTCCGCAGCACCGCGGAGATCGCGGCCTGCTGCTCGCGTGCGCGTGCGAGCTCCGCCTCGAGCGTTGTGTCGCTACGCGCTGTCTGGCTCACTAACCCCCCTTGGAGCCGGAATCGTAGGCGAGCGCGCACAGGCCGAGAAAGCCACCCCGGTGGCGCGCGCGTTGTCGTCCGCGACGCACCCGTCCGCTCCGCGCGAGTGGTCGTCCCGCTCAGGCGCATGATGACCGCGCGTGATCCCGCTGGAAACGCTCCGCGCCGCGCCAAAGGTGCTCCTGCACGACCATCTCGACGGCGGCCTACGCCCGTCGACCGTGATCGAGCTCGCGCGCGACGTGGGGTACGCGGGTCTCCCCACGACCGACCCGCACGAGCTCGCGCGATGGTTCCACGCAAGCGCGGCCAGCGGCTCGCTCGCGCTGTACCTGCGCGGATTTGCGCACACGATCAGCGTCATGCAGACGTCCGAGGCGATCGAGCGCGTCGCCTACGAGTGCGCCGAGGATCTTGCCTCCGACGGGGTCGTCTACGCGGAAAGCCGCTACGCGCCGATCTTCAGCACGCAACGCGGCCTCACGCTGCAGCAGGTCGTCGCCGCCGTCGGGCGTGGGTTCACGCGCGCCGAGGCGCGTTTCGGCATCACCATGCGCCAGATCGTCTGCGCGATGCGCGACCGCACCGACTCGCTCGAGATGGCCAAGCTCGCGGTCGCCAACCGCGACCAGGGCGTCGTCGGCTTCGACATCGCCGGCGAGGAGGCGGGCTACCCCGCCGAGAAGCACATCGACGCGTTCCAGTTCTGCCATCGCGAGAACTTCTCGATCACGATCCACGCGGGCGAGGCGTTCGGGCCACCGTCGATCTGGCAGGCGATCCAGATCTGCGGTGCGCACCGCATCGGGCACGGCGTGCGCCTCATCGAAGACATGACGATCGAGAACGGGGCCGTGGCCAAGGTCGGGCCGCTCGCCACATACATCCGCGACAAGCGCATCCCGCTCGAGCTCTGCCCGTCGAGCAACGTCGACACCGGCGCGGCACCGTCGCTGGAAGCGCACCCCATCCGCCACTTCCTGGCGCAGCGCTTCCGCGTGACGGTGAACACCGACAACCGCCTGATGTCGGACATCACGCTGTCGGAGGAATTCCGGCGACTCTCGGAGTTCCTGCCGTTGACGCTCGCGGATGTCGAGAAGCTGACTATCAATGCGATGAAGTCCGCGTTCGTCGGCTACGACGAGCGCCTGGCGATCATTTACGAACGCATCAAGCCGGGCTACGCGAAGCTGCGTGGCGAGCCCGCGCTCGCGGGCTACCGCATACCGCCCTCTGCCTAGTTCTTGATCCAGAGGAGATCGCCGAAGAAGAAGTCCTGACCCTGCGCGACGGTGTGGGTCGTCTGCGCCTTCACGTCAAGCACGAAGAAGCCGCCCGATCCGACGTACACGATGCGCGTGCCGTCGGGCGACCACGCGGGGACGACGTCATCACCGGTCTGGCCGACCGATTTCAGCGACGATCCGTCGCACGGCACGAGGAACAGCTCCGACGGGACGCTCAGATGCGCGAGGTGCTGCCCCGAACCTTCCGTCGCGACGGTGTGGCCCGCGGCCGAGAACACCATCTGACACGCGGTCGGAGAGAAGCGCGGTGCCTGCAGGTACCAGAACGCGTCCTTGCCCTTGATCAGCGGCGTGGCGTTCGAACCATCGATATCCGCGCGCCACAGCGCGTCGACCTGGCTGTCCTTGAGATGGACGTACACGATCGTCTTCCCGTCCGCGCTGAGCGTCGGGTCGGCGCCGTCCTTGATCAGCCGCGCGCTCACGTTCGTGCGAAGGTCGACGCGCACGATCGCGTCGTCGTTGCCGGAGTACGTGCCGTTCGTGATGACCGCCGCTCGGCGATGGACGTAGAGGACGTTCCCGCTCGCGTCGAAACGCGGGCTCGCGTAGAACACGTTGTTGTCCTCGTGCAGGAGGATCGACTTCAGGCCGGTGCCGTCGAGGTTGACCGTGTAGATGTCGGAGCCGAACCCGCGCTTCGCATCGGCCTGGCCGGTGAGCGAGAACGCGATCATCGTGCCGCTGGGATGGAGGGCCGGTGTCGAAGGCGCGCTCTGATCGGGAAGCTTCACGACCTTGCCCAGGAGCCGTCCAGCGTCATCAAGCGCCGAAAGCCCGCCCGGATTCGCGAGGATGAACGTCGCCGTCGTGCCGACTCCTGGCGCCACTGACTGCTGCGACCCGTTGCCTCCGCCGCAACTCACTAGGAGAGCTGCAATCAGGAAGATCAGCAGCCACCGAGGGCAGAGGTGGGGGCCCCTGTGCGCGAAGCGCCGCCGATTCACGCGATCACCTCGCCGCTGCGAGAGGCCAGGTCGCGCATGCCCGTGCGGATGCGTGCCGACGTTCGGGAGTAGTGCTGGATCGCGCTCACGAAAGCGGCGTGCGACCACGTGAGGGGCGAGACCGAGAGCGGCTCGCCGGTGAACGGGTGCACCTGCTCGGCGAGCACACCGGAGGGCAGCGCCTTCGTCCGGCACCAGTCGAGCAGCGCGCGCGGCCGCTCGAGGTCATCGAGCGTGCGCGCCGTCGCGATGTACCACTCGGCCAGCCACAGCGTGCTGATGAACCAGGGGTTGCCGGGCACGCTCGCGAGGTCCTGGGAGATCTGGAAGTAGTGATCGTTCTCGTAGCGGGCGATGCCGCCGATGTCGGTCTTCACCGTCAGGCGCGCCTCGATCGCTTTCATCGTCGACACCATGCGTGGGTCATCGGCCGGCAGCAGGCCGAAGAGGAAGATCCCGGCGAGGGAGATGTCCACCGTTGCGTCCTTCACGATGAGCCCGTCGGGCAAGACGGCCACAGTACGCACGAATCGATTACGGTCCGCATCCCAGAGATGTGTCAGCGCGGCGTCGCGGATCTCCTGCGCCGCGACCGCGTAGCGCTTCGCGAACTCGTGCTGCCCGAACGCCACGGCGAAGTTGCGCGCGGCGGTGAGGCCCGCGACGACCGCCGCGGTCGTGAAGGCGTGGATCCCGCGCCGCTCCTCCCAGAGGTCGAACGACGCCGCCGGCAGCTTCGTCCGCGGCTCGCGGAAGGTCGCCATGAAGTCCGCGCCCGCGCGGACGAGCTTGCGGTAGAGCGGCCGCACGTACTCGATGTCGCGATCGCGCTCGTAGTGCTGCCAGAGCGCCCAGATCGGAAGACCCGTTTCGTCCTCTTGGATCGGCAGCTCGAGCCGGCCCTCTGGCGTCGACCACGCGTGCCAGGACGAGCCGAGCGAGCCGTCGGGGTTGTACTTGTGCAGCAGATAGCCCTCACGCGTCATGAGGTCGCCGCAGAGATAGAAGAAGCGGCGCGTCACCTCGCCGTATCCCGCGAGGTCGAGCGCGTCCGCGACGAGCGCGCCATCGCGGGGCCAGAGATACGAGTACGTATCCCGGTTGAACCGCAGCACGTCGGAGTCGTTGCCGGCGATGATCGCCCCGCGGTTGTCGACCTGCGTGCGGATCACGAGCGCCGATCGCTTGTACAGGCGCGCGAGCTCCGGTGAGACGTGGTCGGCGACGCTTTCGTCCTTGTTGGCCCAGAGGCGCCAGTAGTCCTTCGTGCGCGCCAGAAATGAGGCGGGTGTTCTCTCCCTGACCAGCTTATCCAGCTCGCGCACCTCGTCATACGACTTGCCCGCCGCGAGCCAGAAGGTGACGGTCGTGGTGCCGCCACCCGGGACGCTCGACTTCAGCATCCCGACGCTGTCGATGGAACCCTGTGCGACGGGATTGCGCGAAAGCTCGCCGTCCTCGGCATCGCGCCACGTGCCCTCGCGGCCGGGAGCGTCCTTCTGGCCGATCGCGAACGAGCTCAGGCCGAAGGCGTGTCCGCCGATCGTGCCCGAGAGCAGGAAGTAGCGCGTCCCCTTGTAGTGCACGATCGCTTGCGAGCGCGGGTCGTAATAGGCCGAGTCGCCGACATCGTTGCCGTAGAGGTGCGCGTCGAAGTGTTGGAACAGTCTGACGTCGCGCTCATGTCCCGCTGTGTCCTCGATCGTGACCTCTTTGAAGTAGATGTTGCGGTCGAAGTCGACCGCATCGCGGCAGCGCAGCTGAATGCCCAGGCCCGCATGCCGAAGGCGCGTATCGCCGACGAGCGTCTCGTGCTCGTAGTCGATATGGCGCTCCCACCCGTCGTCGGAGATCCAGGAGAACGCGCCGTCGACCCAGATGCCGAAACGGCATGCGTCGCCGACGGTGTGGTTCTCCAGACCAACGTGGGGGTAGTAGATGTCGCGGAGCGTGTAGGTCGAGTCGAACGTGACGAGGAAGTCGCCGTTGCCCAGTGGTAGATCGCGAGGCAACGGCTAGGTCCGGCGCGTCGCCGCGAGGAACCGCCTGGCGTTCGCGACGACGCCGTCGCTGTCGCGCCGTTCGAGCAGATCCGGGCGAATGAGCGGCCCGCCGATGCCGAACCCGACGACGCCCGCCTTGAAGTACGCGGGGATCTCGTCGTACTCGACGTTGCCCGTCGCGACGAGAGGCAGGTGCATCAGCGCGCGGCGAACGTTCGTGATGAAGTCCGGTCCGCCGATCGTCGCGAGCGGATAGACCTTGATGTAGTCGGCGCCGAGCTCGGCCGCCTTCACCATCTCGGTCGGCGTCATCGTTCCAGGCATCGTCATCGCGTCGCGCGCGCGTCCCGCTTCGATCATCTCGGGGATCAGAGCGGGGGAGACCAGGAAGCGTGCACCGGCAATGAGCGAGTCCTCGGCCTGAGCGCCCGACAGGACCGTGCCCGCCCCGACGATCGCCCCCTGCTTCGCGAATTCATCGTCAGTCGCGAGCTTCGCGATCAGCTCGTACGCGTCGGGGATCGTAAGAGTGATCTCGACCAGGCGCACACCCGCGCGTGCCATGGCCCGCGCAGCCAGTTCGGCCGCGTCGACGGATGCGGTGCGGATGACGGCCACCAGCCGGTCCTCGGAGAAGATGCGGATGAGATCTTTCCGCAGCGCCAGCGGTCGCTGTGAGACAGCCATACGCCGATGGTATCGGGGCCATCGTCTCGCGGCGAGGCCGCGGCCGGCTAGCGCTCGAGCAAGAAGACACGCGCCGGCGCGCCGTCGCCGCCCGCGATCTTGAGCGGAGCGCAGACGAGGTCGTAGCCTCCCGCGGCGATCCCGCGCAGAGCGAGGCCCTCGATGATCACGACGCCCGCTCGGAGGAGCGTGTGGTGCGTCGGATACCCCGCCTTCTCGGGTCCCTGCGGTTCGATCGTCAGATAGTCGACGCCGACGAGACGCACGCCGCGGTCCACGCACCATCGGGCGGCCGACGCGTTCACCGCGACGATGTCGCGCGTGAATTTCTGCGTCGGATCTTCCCAGAGCTGACTGTTGCTCGTCTTGAGGAGCAGGCGCTTCGCGTCCGCGGGTACGCGCGCGCTCTCGAGCCACTCTGCCGAGACGTGACCAGCGCCGTCGTAGTCCACAACGACACACGGCCCGAGCAGCGCATCGACGGGAAGCTGGTCGACCGTCGCGCCGCCTTCGATGAAGTGAATGGGCGGATCGACATGTGTGCCGGTGTGATCGCTCATGGAGATCGTCGAGACGTTCGCGGTGTCCCCGCGCGCGATGCGTCGGAGCGGAGTGATCTCGGGGCCCGGCTCACTACCCCAGGTCGTCATGCCGGGGCGCAGCGTCAGCGTCACGTCGTGGATCTTCACCGCACGTTCTCCACACCGGCAGGATACTGTCGAATGGTGATCGGACCTGGTGACGTCGAGCGCATCTTCCGTGACGCGGGCGCGTTCCGCGAAGGTCATTTCGTCCTCGCATCGGGCAAACACTCCCCGCGCTATCTCGAGAAGTTCCAGGTGTTGCAGTGGCCGCATCACACCGAGCGGCTCTGCGAGACGATCGCGGCGTGGTGGCGGTCGGCTGGACCGGACACGGTGGCCGGTCCGACGACCGGCGGCATCATCCTCGCCCATGAGGTCGCGCGGCAGCTCGGCACGCGCGCCGTCTATGCCGAGCGCAGCGAGCAGGGCCCTGGTCGCGTGTTCCGCCGCGGCTTTCAGCTCGCAAAAGGCGAGCGGGTGCTCGTGGTCGACGACATCATGACCACGGGCGGCTCCGTGCAGGAGACGGTCGAGGCGGTCAGGGCGTCAGGCGCCGAGGTCATCGGCGCCGCGGTGCTCGTGGACCGCTCCGGCGGACAAGCCCAGCTCGACGTTCCGCTGCGCGCGCTGTGGTCGCTCGACGTGCCTGCGTATGCCCCGGCCGATTGCCCGCTGTGCGCGAATGGCGTTCCCGTCACGAAGCCTGGCACAACGCCTGCTCAAACAGCACACGCATAGAGGGGGAGATCCGATGAAGCTCATCCGCACGTTCTTCTGGGTCGCGCTCGTCGCGGCGATCTATCAGGAGCTCAAGAAGCAGCCTGAGGAGCGCACCTGGCACGGCAAGGTCGCGGGCGCCGTTCCATACGACTTCCGCGTGCCGACGCTCGAGAAGTTCCGGGAGGCGTACTGGGCTCCCGAGACTGACCGCGTCTTCTCCGATCGCGTCATCGGCGTTGGCTGGGCGGTGAATATCCCGGTCGCTGCGCGAAAGCTCAGCCGGATCGTTTCGCAGTACGCGGACGCGAGCGCGAGACTGCGCTCGGACGCGCGCGCGAAGCTGCGGCGGGGAGACGACGCGCCCTGATCGCGATGTACGCGGGCAGGTAGCCTTCGAGATCGTCATCCGATCCCGGCACGCCGCCGGCATCACCCGGTGACCACTCCCACAACCCGTCGACGACGAGTTTTGCGCGAACGCACCCGTTCACCAGATCTGAGAAGCGATGTCCGTACTCGAGCGTGGGCGCTACCACTTTCACGTCGTCGAATGCCCAGGTCGCGTCCTTGAAGGGCACGGGGCCGTTGTCGAAATAGCGCTGCTTGAAGGTCCAGCCGGTGCCCGTCCACGTCTCGTACATCCGCAGCGTCACCGGATGCATCGTCGAGAACACGTAGCTGCCACCGGGCGCGAGCACCCGCGCGACCTCGCGGATCACGCGCGCCGGATCGGGCACGAACACAAGCGAGTGGTGGTGGTACACGAGGTCGAACGACGCATCGGCGAACGCGGAGAGGTCGCGCATATCCCCCTGGACGACGCGGAGCTTCGTGCCGCGCTCCTTCGCCAGCGCGCGGACCGTGCGCAGCTGGAGCGGCGACAGATCGAAGAGCGTTGTCTCGGCACCGAGCTCTGCGAACAGGATCGCATCCCATCCACCGCCGCCCGCGAGTGACAGCACGCGCTTTCCATCCAGCGCGACGCCCTTGATGCGTCCATACGTGAGCTCGTCGAGGAACCGGCGCTTTCCTTTGGCATCGCGCGGCGGTGTCCCCTGGGGCCGGGTGTAAGGGATGCCGGCCTCGGCCAGCCGGTCCCACATGCGCTGGTTGTGCTCGCCGACCGCATCGACCGCGACGCCGCGCGTGGTCACTCCTTTGGTCGATCGCACCGGGCTCACCGTGCGACGATATCCGCGCGTCGTGGCGCTCGCTTGGCGGCACGCTCCGTGCAGCCTTGTAAAGTCAACACCGATGAAAGCAACAACAGAGCACACCGTCAGCTTTTACACCGAGGACAGCGTTCTCGCGTCCACCGTCGCGACGTTCCTGGCTCCGGCGTTCGCGGCGCGGCAGGGTCTTATCGCGATCGGCACGCCCGAGCATCTCGCGGCGATCGAGGAACGACTGCGTTCGAGCGGTCACGATATCGACGGCGCTCGCTCGAGCGGCCAGTACGTGTCGATGGATGCCGACTGGGCGCTCCAGCAACTCACCACGCACGGTATGCCGACCGCCGAGCGGTTCAATTCCGTGCTCGGCCCGCACATCAAGCGTGCCACTGAGCGATACGGCAGCGTCCGCGCGTTCGGCGAGATCGTCTCGCTGCTCTGGCGTGACGGGAAGCGCCAGGCCGCGCTGCGGCTCGAGGAGCTGTGGAACGAAGCGCTCGGCTATCACCCGTTGGCTCTGGTGTGCGGCTACAACGTCCGATCGTTCAACGATGCGGCCGACGCTAAGGGAGTGATCGGCATCATCAACTCGCACACGAATGTGATCGTCCCCAGGGTCGCGTAGGAAGATCGTCCCGCTCTAGGGCACGGCCTCGCAGCACTTGTTCAGGTGCGCGTTCATGAACGCCTTCACGCGCGCCTCGTCGTATGCGGTCAGCTCATCGATCCAGTTCCACGCGGTGAGCACGATGGTGCCGGGTGCGATCTTGTCGTACGGACGGATGACCAGCTTCACCTCACCGTACTGATCCTTCGGATATGACCGAAGCAGCGCGGTGATCTTTGAAAGGTCATCCCCCGAGATGTTGTTGTGCGATATGACGACGCCGCCGTGCTCGAGGCTGTGGACAGCGACCTCGTCGGCGACGGTTTCGGTGTGCAGTCCCCACGACGTCGCCGAGATCGCGTGCTGCCCGGACGTTGGTGGATGCGACGGGTACGCGATGGCCTGGCCGACCGGAACGTGTTGCCCGACGCCGCCGCCGGCGACGTAGCGGCCGGCGCTCTCGCCGACGCCGAGCTGACGGGCGATGAGCACAGCAGCGACGAGGACGACCGCGAGCGCGCCCACCGCGACCCATGGCACGCGCCTGTGCCAGCCGTAGCTGGACCGTCGCGCGGGGCGCTGTGCGCGCGCCGCGCCGCTGCCAGCGACAGACTGCGCCCGCTTGTCGCGCTGCTTGAGGCGTTCCTTCTTTGCCATCAGCTCCTCGCGGCGAACTAGGGCCGCTCGGCCCCGGCGACGGCCTCACGCAGGCGGCGCAGGCGGTCGGGCCGCTCATGTGTGAAGCGCTCGATGCCGGCGAGCAGATGCTCGGGCGACAGATGACCCTCCGCCACGACCTCATCGACGGTCCCGCCCGTGCGCCAGCGGTCGTCCCAGTCTGAGGTGAGGGAGTATTCGGCGACGATCGGATGCGCGATCCAGTCGTACATGACTCTTCGGGCGCGGTTGCTGATCACCATCGCGTCGATCCGATCGGCGGGCGAGGCGACGCTCTCGCGGTACGCCGCATCCTGCAGCGCGAACAGCTGCGGACTGATCGCAGCCACGATCTTGATGTTGAGGCGCCGCTCGTCGAGCTTCGGGAGGATCTTGACGAGATTTGCGGTCGTCACCGTGCCTTGAACGTACACGGTGCCCATGCGCGGCTGGTCGGTGCGATACGGGCGCAGGACGTATGCGCCGCGCGCGGCTTCGGTGTGCGACGGCATGCCGAGCGCGGCGCGATCCGGGATGTCGACGTTCGGGCGTGTGAGGTGAAGCGCCACGATCGGCGCCTTCTGGCGGAAGGCGGTCGCGAGCACGACCGGTACCTCGTTGTACTCCCACGGGTGTAGGTCGATGACCGCACCGTCAGGGAAGAGTTGCGTCAC
>JANMWW010000289.1:0-1981 GCA_031394155.1 Chloroflexota bacterium
GCCTCTTCCCTTTGCTGATGACGCGCAGGGTTAGCGCTTGACCTCGGTCTCCGTCGTGCGGAGCGGACGCTCGTTGCGAGTCTCGTAGTCGAAGCCCTTGCGGCGACGAACGATGTCGCTTGCGTCCGAGTAGCGGTCGTCGGCGCGCACGGTCATGAGCGTGCGGCCGTCGCGGACCTGCTGGTCGTAGTACTTCGCCTCGTCTTCGGGGATACCGAGTCCGACGAGCGCGCCCGAGATGCCACCGGCGAGCGCGCCGGTGACGGCACCCGTCGCGCCACCCGCCAGGGCGGTCGCGAGCAGGCCGCCGGAAACGACCGGGCCGATGCCCGGGATGAGGAGCGCGGCGGAGGCGCCGACGAGGCCGCCGAGCACCACTCCGGTGCCGGCACCAGAGGCGGCCATCTGGCCGGACTTGTTGCCCTCGGTGTGGGTCTTGCCCTCTTCGTCACGCCAGGCATTCCTCCCGGCGCGGTAGCGCCAGGGGACTACCTCGCACATCCGCTGCCGACATCGGGTCCCTATCGAGACGATCGCGCGACGATGCGGTAACGCGGGCGAGCGACTTCTCACCCGCCGCGCGGGAAAGCGAACACCACAAATCTCGGATCCGATCCATTCGGACCGGTCGATGTTTGAAGGGTCAACCGTTCGCTCGCCGTCGGGCTCGCGGATGAGACATCCGTTGGTGGGACCCGGGGAAACACGTCGCGAATGACGTAGATGAACAACCGACCATCGGGCGCAGTGATGAACACTTCATCCCTCGGCCGCGCATTCCACAGCGACAGGAACATTCCGACACGGGCATGCGCGTACAGATAGGTGTTCCCGCCCTCGCCGGGCATCGCCGTCCCAGGAAGATGGAACGCGTAGTTCTCGGGCGTGTGCTGCTCGTCGATGTCGCGTACCACGTCGCCCTCTTTGATCAGGAGGTTGATGCCCAAGCGCGGGATCGTGATCCGGTACAGCGTTGCGATCGCCGGGGCTCTGCTAGCGGCGACCACGGCGGGCGCGGTTGTCGCGATCGTCACGGCCGCCGCCGGGGTCGCGGCAACTTCGGTCGGCGTCGGGAGCGGGAGCGCTGGGACTTCCGATACGGTCGGCATCTCTGATCGATCGATCCACGAAGGCGGAGGGATGCGCGCTGACGTTGCGGAGCTTGGCGCGATTGGCGCGCCCGCCACGAGCAGTGCGAGGATCAGAAGGAACAGCGCGGAGACGCGAAGGGAGCCCCTCACGGGACTCCCTTTCGCGTGTTGTCGCGTACGTGCGTTAGACGATGAGATGGCGTGACCGACGTCGTGCTCGCGCGACCATATAGAGGCTCGCGAAGCCGATCGCGACGAGCGCGAGGATCACGAAGTTGTGATCAGTGTTCGTCGTGGTGGACGGCAGCGAGCGGATGGACGGCGCGGCCGTGCGACCGATCGGAGTCGCGGTCGCGGCGGTGCTCGGCGCGGCTGACGGCGCGACCGTCGGTGCTGGCGTCGCTGGGCCGGGGGTTGGGCCGAACGTCGGCACCGGTGTCGTGCTCACGGTGGCGCAGGTCGTGCGATTGATGTTGTCGTTGATCAAGGTCACTGTGCCGGTCTGCGCAAGCGCGCGACCGTTGAGGGTCACGCCGTTCGCCATCGTGATGGAGTCCAGTGCCATGATCGTGCCGGCGAGGTCGGCCGTCGAACCGAGTGAAGCCGAGCTCGTGACCTGCCAGAAGACATTGCAAGGCTGCGCGCCATTGATGAAGGCGACCCTGCTAGCCGAGGCAATGACCATGCTGGATTGTGCCTGGAAGATCCACACAGAGGTCGCATCGCCTTGGCCGTCAAGGGTGACCGTTCCCGCGATGCTCAGGATCGACGCTCCGGAGTTGTAGACGCCGCCGACGAGCGTACCGCTCAAGGTGCCCGCCGCGATGACGCTTGTGACGGGCCGCGAGGCGGCGTCGAGATATGCGGCTGTCAGTGAATTCTTGGCCTGT
>JANMWW010000301.1:0-2135 GCA_031394155.1 Chloroflexota bacterium
GATCACGATCCGGCCGATCGAGACGATGTTGAATCACCACACCACGGAGCTGTTCATCGACGGTCTGGAGCTCAGCGCTGACGATCTCGTTGGCACCGAGGGCCAGGGCTTTCGCCACATCATCGACAGCTGGAACGCCGAGCGGATCCTCATCGCGTCGGAGTCGCTCGGCGACGGGCGCTGGTTCGTCGAGCGCGCGGCGGCATACGCATCAAAGCGCGTCGACTTTGGCCGGCCGATCGGCGCGAATCAGGGGGTCCAGTTCCCGATCGCGCAGGCGCAGGCGCAGCTCGTCGCCGCAGGCCTCGTGCGGGACAAGGCCGCGTGGCTCTTCGATGCCGGCAAACCGTCGGGCGCGGAGGCCAACATGGCGAAGCTCCTCGCGTCGCAGGCGGCGTGGGCCGCGGGGAACGCGGCGATGGATGCGTACGGCGGATACGCATATGCGACGGAGTTCGACGTCGAGCGGAAGTTCCGTGAGACGCGCCTGTACCTCACGGCGCCGGTCAGCAACAACCTCATCCTGGCCTACATCGCCGAGCACGTCCTCGGTCTGCCGAAGTCGTATTGACGGACGCGCCGATGCGCAGCCTTCTGTACACGCCGGGCCACCGCGCCTCGCTGGTCGCTCGCGTCCTCGATGGCGGTCTGCCTGCGACACCCGACGTGGCCCTGCTCGATCTCGAAGACGGCGTCCCGGCCGCCGAAAAGGAGAACGCCCGGCGGGTGCTCGCAGAGGCGATCGCGCCATCGCGTGGCCGCGCGCTGCGGTACGTGCGGATCCGTCCGATCTCCAGCGACGCCGCGGAGGCGGATCTCGAGGCGGTCGTGCGGCCGGGCCTCGACGGTGTTCTCGTGCCCAAGGTCCAAGAGGCTGAGGAGCTCGACATAGTCGACAAGATGCTCCGCGAGCGCGAACGTGCCGCCGGGCTCGCTGAGATGTCCGTGCACGTGATCGCGGCGATCGAGAGCGCTACCGGACTCCTCGACGCGCCGCGCATCGCCCGCGGCCCGCGCGTGGTCGGATTGATGTTCGGCTCCGAGGACTTCGCCGCGGAGCTCGGTCTCCCGGCCCACCGCGAAGGTGAGGCGGCGGATCTGATCTACGCGCGCTCGGCCATCGTGGTCGCGGCGGCGGCCGCGCGGGTGCTCGCCTTTGACGGGATCTGGGCGAACTTCAAGGATGAGCCGGGCCTGCGCGTCGACGCGCTCCGCGGCCGCCGCCTGGGCTTCGCGGGACGGCAGTGCATCCATCCGGACCAGATCGCGGTCGTGAACGAGATCTACACGCCCAGCGAAGAGGAGATCGCACACGCGCGCCGCGTCGTGAGCGCATTCGAAGACGGCGTTGGCCGCGGGCTCGGCGCGGTCGCGCTTGATGGCGAGATGCTCGACGCGCCGATCGTCGAGCGCGCGCGGCGCACGATCAAGATGGCGGGGCGCTGAGCAGGTCACGGGCCGCGAGGACGAACACGGCGAGGGCGCACACCGCGGCGGTCACGCACCACGGGCAGATCGCGCCGAGGACGAAGATCTCGATGTAGGTGAGGTAGGCCACGTACAGCGCCGCCGCGAGCGACAGGCCGAACAGCGCGAGATCCAGCCAGGGGTGCTCGAGCCTGATGCGCGCCACCGCCACGGAGAGGATCGCCACGAAACCTCCGAGCCCGACTGCGGCCACAGGCAGCTCGCCGACCATCGCGTAGCGGCTCGTCTGAACTGCCTCGCAGCCGCCGACGCCGATGCAGAGCGCCAGCGAACCCGAGTAGTGGACCCAGACCAGGTACGCAGACACAGCGGTGCCGATGGCCGCGAAGACCGCGGCCGCGTGACGTCCGGTCAGATTCACCGGCCGACGAGCAGCGGGTCGATGATCCTGCGCAGCTGCTCTATGGTGGCTGCGCCCTCGATCTTGCGCCCATTGACGAAGAGCGTCGGCGTGGCCTGCACGCCGCGGCCTTCCCCGGCCTTCGTGTCATCGCGCACCGTCTGCGCGTAGCGGCCTGAATCGACGCAGGCGTTGAACGAGCTCGCGAGCCCGAGATCTGTACCAAGCTTCTTCAGGTTGTCCTTCGAGAACGCGCCGCGGTTCTCGCCGGCCTGGGAGGCGTACAGCTTGTCGTGGTACTCGAAGA
>JANMWW010000309.1:0-3539 GCA_031394155.1 Chloroflexota bacterium
GCCCGGTGGCCCGCGATTGCCAGCTCGCGATGTTCGGAAGCCCGAGGACGAGCGCGCCGCCGGGGCGGAGTCTCGCGGCGGCCGACCTGAGGGCGCCGATGGGGTCCTCGAGGTGTTCGAGGACGTGGAACATCACGATCAGGTCGAACGGCGCGTCGTCCATCAGCGTGTCGAGATCAGCGGCGTGGACCGTGGCTCCCGACGCGTCGGCCGCCGCTCGCGCAGCCTCGGCCGTGCGTTCGGTGCCGACGGCGTGCCAGCCTCGCTCGCGAAGCGCGCGCAGCATCCATCCGCTTCCCGCTCCGATCTCCAGCGCACGTCCCGTTCGCGGCAAACGCGCGAGCCATCCGTCGACGCGTCGTCGATACGACCAGCGCAGGACGCGCGCTGCGAGCGGATTGAATCGGCGGTAGCGCTTGGGGTAATAGCGATCGAGCGACGCCGGCACGGGCTCCGTCCGCGCAAATCCGCAGCTCCGGCACCGGACGAGACGGAAGTGCTCGCCCGTGAGGTAGTCCCGCACGCCATCGACCGCGGACGGCGCGTCGCCGCTGCCGCACACGATGCATGGGCTCACGCCGCTGGCTCGTCCTGTCGCATCGTCGCCAATCCGACCTCGCTTCGCGGCACCGACCATCCGAGCGCCGACCGAAGCTTGTCGGTGCGGAGGCCGGCGTTCGCCGGCCGGGCAGCGCGCAGGCCCAAGGAGGACGTCGGCACCGCGTCGATGAGGCCTGGATCGAGGTCGAACGCCATCGCGGTGCGGCGCGCGAACTCCGGTCGCGCGAGGATCTCGGGTCCAGCGCAATGGACGGTCCCGCGCTGGCCGCTCTCAACGAGGGCCACGACCGCAGCCGCAAGGTCCGGAGCCGGTGTTGGCGTGATGACCTGGTCCGCTGGAACGGAGAAGCGGTTGCCCCCACGGAGCCGGTCCACGAGCTGTGCGACGAAGCTCGTGCGAGCAGCCGACCAGCCGTAGACGCCCGACACGCGGCAGATGAGGTGATCGGTGCTGCGCGCCAGCTTCTCAAGGTCGACCTTCTGTCTTCCGTACTCATTGATCGGCGCGACCGCATCGTCCTCGGCATACGGTCCCGCGCTTCCGTCGAACACGTACTCGCTTGAGAACACGACGACCGTGGCCCGCGGCGCGAGTGCGATAAGCCGCTCGACCGCGGTGACGTTGATCGCGCGCGTCGTCACGGGGTCACGCTCGCAGCCTTCGACGTACGCATCGGCCGCCGCGACGATCACGACATCGGGGCGGACGTCGGCGAGGACGCGGGCGACGGCGCTCTCGTCCGTGAGGTCGAGAGACAGCGTGCCGGGCACCGCCGAGCGGTGCGATGTCGCGATGACATCACGATCTCCGAGCGCCGCGCGGAGGTGTCCACCGACGAGACCGCTCGCACCAGTAAGGAGCCAGCGCGTGCGCACCCGGCTACCTTAAGGCGATATGCCGGACGACTTCCGCGAGCTCGATCTGATGACCGCCGACGCCGCCGCGGGTTCTGAGGTATTCCAGCCCGCGCCGTTCTGGGTCCGGCTGAATTCGGTACATCGTCAGCAGCTCGAGAGTTGGGGCTTCGACAACTTCAAGCGGACCGTGAACGCGAAGTACTTCCAGTGGGGCGCGCTCGGGATCGTTCGCCACCAGCTGAGCGTCGTGGTCGACTGGCTCCGCCATCCGGACCGCGAGACGCTGCGCGCCACGCTCCTCCGTCCGCGTTCGTCGCTCGGGTCGAGGCCTGCGGTCGTCGACGCACCGGCGGCGTGGCTCTACAAGAGCTTCGTCGCGATGTACGCCGACCTGCTTCGTCGGCAGGACCCGCTCAAGCTGATGGAGCGCCTCGAAGAGCCGCTCGTCGGGAACCCAGTCGCGATCGTGCATCGCGGTCGGCGGGTCTCGCAAGATCTTTGCAATTCGGTCCACGAGTTCTACAGCGCGTTCGGCGCCGACGGCGGTCGCGCCGGAGCGGGAGAGTGTCTCGAGGTCGCGGAGCTCGGGGCAGGCTATGGCCGCCTCGCGTTCGCGATCCTCTCTGCGGCACCTGGCGTGTCGTACACGATCATCGACATCCCCCCAGCGCTCTACATCTCGCAGCGCTACCTCACCGCGGTGTTCCCCGACGTTCCGACGTTCCGCTACCGGCGCTGGACGGCCTATGACGAGGTGCGGGCGGAGTTCGAGCGGGCGCGGCTCCGCTTCCTGCTGCCAGATCAGGCGGAACTGTTGCCACCACAGTCGGTGGAGATGTTCATCAACGTCAGCTCGCTTCATGAGATGTCTCGCGCGCAGGTCGAGCGGTATTTCGCGCTCATCGATCGGTTGTGCCGGGGACGCATGTACACGAAGCAATGGCGGCGCTCGCGTGCCGGCGTAAACGGTGTCGTCTTCGGTGAGCACGATTACCCCGTCCCGGCGCGGTGGCGGACCGTGTTCCATCGCCATCATCCGATCCAGTCGATGTTCTTCGACGCGCTCTATGACACGCGCTGATCGCGTGAAGCCCGGACCGCGGGCGCTCGCCGTGCTGCTCTTCCTCGCGAGCGCCGCGTTCGTGTACTGGCGGAACACGCAGGTCGGCGTTCTGGTCGATATCGGTTATGTCCTCAACGTTGCGACCCGCATCGCGCTCGGTGACGTGCCGTACCGGGACTTCCCGCTCGTGAACGCGCCCGGCGAATTCCTCATCCAAGGTGCGTTCATCAAGCTGTTCGGGCCGCACTACATCGTCCAGATCGTGTACGCGTCGCTCGCCGGTGGGGCGGCGACGGTGCTCGCGTTCGTGATCGCCCGCCGGATCCTGGCGGGGGTCGGACCACGGTCCGATGCCCTCGCCGCGATCGTCACGCTGCCGCTGGTGCCGCTCGGGATCTACGGCATCCTCCCGAACCCCTTCTACGACCCTGACTCATGCCTCGCCGTGCTCGGCGCGCTGGCGCTGCTGCTCTCCGCACGCGAGACGCAGTCGCGATCGCGCCTGGTGGGCTCCGGGATGCTCGCGACGGTGGCACCCTTCATCGGACAGAACATCGGCGGCGCGTTCCTCTTCGCGTTCGTCGTTGTCCTGGTCGTCGAGGCGTGGGCTCGCCCGTCGAGCCGGCGCGAGGTGGGTTGGATCGGCCTCGGCGTGGGCGCGGCGCTTGGTGTCGAGGTCGCGCTGCTTCAGCTCATCGTCGGCATCGATGCCTTCCTTCGGTGGACCTGGACCTTCGCGCTCACGGGCCGTGGTGTCGCGCTCGAGCGGATCCGCGACTTCGCCGATCCGGCCGTGCTTTGGACCATCGGACTTCTCGCCGTCGTCGCGATCGCTTCACCTCGGGTGTCCCGGACGGCGCGCGTCCTGCTCACCGGCGCGGCGGGGTTCGTGCTGGCCGCGTCTCTGGTGCCGTCCATCGTGGTCGGCCCACCGTTCATGTTCCCGCCGGTCGTGATGGCCTCGGTCGTCCTCTGTGTCGTCCGGGCGGCGCGCGAGGGTCCGACGTTCGGGCTCCTTCTTCCGCTGGTGCTGGTGGCGACGACGCTCGGGACGATC
>JANMWW010000313.1:0-1755 GCA_031394155.1 Chloroflexota bacterium
GTGTACGCCGTCGTGACCTTCGAACGGGGCTCGACGGTCGTGCGCTGGACGGAACACGGCGTGACGTACGAGGCATCATCGCGCACGCTCGATGCCGCGAAGCTGACGGAGGTCGCGAACAAGCTCCGATAGCGTGCCGCAAGCGACGGTACCCGCGCCGCTCGCGCGAGTAACCTCTCCGTATGGGGAGCGAGGCGTTGGAGCAGTTCCATCCGGCCGTCCGCGAGTGGTTCCGCACGTCGTTCGCCACGCCCACGCCCGCGCAGACGCAGGCTTGGCCGGCCATCAAGAAGGGCGACAGCACGCTTCTCATGGCACCGACCGGTTCTGGAAAGACGCTCGCCGCGTTCCTCTCGAGCATTGATCATCTGATCCAGCGGCCGGCCGGCGGATGCCGCGTCCTTTATGTCTCCCCGCTAAAGGCGCTCGTCGTGGACGTCGAGCGGAACCTGCGCTCGCCGATCGCGGGGATCGGCCACGCCGCCACCCGGCTCGGCCAGACGCTGCGCGAGCCGACCGTCGCTATCCGTACCGGCGATACGCCCGCGAAGGATCGGCTGCGCTTCACGAAGGCGCCGGCCGACATCTTCATCACGACGCCTGAGTCGCTGTACCTCGTGCTCTCGTCCTCCGCGGGCGCGGCATTGAAGGACGTCGAGACCGTGATCGTCGATGAGATCCATGCGATGGTGTCGACGAAGCGGGGAGCGCATCTCGCGCTCAGCCTCGAGCGGCTCGAGCGCCTTGTCACCGCGAGCCATCCGGAGCGGAAGCGCCCGCTTCAACGGATCGGTCTCTCGGCGACGCAGCGGCCGCTCGATGAGGTCGCACGGTTCCTCGGCGGATTCACCAACGATGGTCCGCGTCCGGTGCGCATCGTCGACGCCGGGCATCGCAAGGCCCTGCAGCTCAGCGTGGAAGTGCCTGTCGAAGACATGGCGCGTCTGGGGGAGCCGCTGGAGTTCCGCTCCGGACCGGTCACCCGGACGGACGGCCGCACGAGCATTTGGCCGGCGATCCATCCGCGGCTTCTGGAGCTCGTGCGACAGCACCGCTCGACGCTGATCTTCGTGAACAGTCGCCGGCTGGCCGAGCGCATCGCGGCGGCGCTCAACGAGCTCGCGGAAGAGGAGATCGCGCACGCGCATCACGGCTCGATCGCGCGCGAGCAGCGCCTGCGCATCGAGGACGATCTCAAGGCCGGCCGCATTCGCGCGCTCGTCGCGACCAGCACGCTCGAGCTCGGGATCGACATGGGCGCGATCGATCTCGTGATCCAGATCGAGACACCGCCCTCGGTCGCTTCGGGCATGCAGCGCATCGGGCGCGCGGGCCATCAAGTCGATGCGCCGTCGACGGGCATCATCCTGCCGAAGTACCGCGGCGACCTGCTCGCCTCCGCTGCGCTCACCGAGCGGATGCACGCGGGCGCGGTGGAGGCATCGCGCTACATCCGCAACCCGCTCGACGTCCTCGCTCAGCACATCGTCGCCATCTCGGGACGCGAGCAGATCACGGTCGATGAGCTCGAGCAGGTCGTGCATGGCTCGGCGCCGTTCGCGGAATTGCCGCGCGCGCAGCTCGAGAACGTGCTCGACATGCTTTCGGGCCGCTATCCCTCCGATGAGTTCGTCGAGCTGCGCCCGCGCATCGTGTGGGATCGCGTCGGCGGCACGATCCGCGCGCGCGAGGGCGCGGCACGCATCGCGCTCACCTCAGGCGGCACGATCCCGGACCGTGGTCTGTATGGCGTCT
>JANMWW010000320.1:0-24858 GCA_031394155.1 Chloroflexota bacterium
CCAAACTGGGCTCGTCGAGCAGCAGCAACCGGCTCGAGGTAAGGAGCGCGCGCCCGATCGCGAGCATCTGCTGCTCACCGCCCGACAGCGTTCCGGCGAGAAGCGCGCGGCGCTCGAGCAGGATCGGGAAGCGCTCCCACACATGGTCGAGCCGGGCATCGCGGCGCCCGCGTGCGCCCATGAGCAAGTTCTCCTCGACGGTCATCCGTGCCAGCATCTCGCGACCCTCGGGCACCTGCACCACGCCTGCCGCGACGATCGCGTGCGTGGGAACACCGACGAGATCTCGTCCATCGAAGACGATGCGCCCGCCGCTGGCGCGCACGAGACCCGATATCGCCGCGAGAGTCGTCGTCTTTCCGGCGCCATTGGCGCCGATGAGTGACACGACCTCGCCCTGCGCGACGCTGAACGAGATGCCGTGGACCGCCTCGACCGCGCCGTACGCGACGCGCAGGTCGCTGACCTCGAGCATCATGCTGCGTCTTCCGCGCCGAGGTAGGCCTCGCGCACCGCCGGGTCGCGCTGGACCTCGGCCGGGGTCGCATCGGCGATCTTGCGCCCGAAGTTCAGCACCGCGACGCGCGAGCACGTCCCCATGACCAGGCGAACGTCGTGCTCTATGAGGATGATCGTCAGTCCTTCACCGACGAGGTCCCGCATCAGATCGCGGAGCGTCGCGGACTCGGTGGCGTTCATGCCGGCCGCGGGCTCATCGAGAATGAGCAGCCGGGGCTCGGACGCGAGCGCCCGCGCGATCTCGAGCCGGCGCTGATCGCCGTAGGCGAGCTCGCCGGCGAGCGCGTGCGCGCGGGTGGCGAGCCCGACGCGCTCGAGCTGCGCGATCGCACTGTCGCGATCCGCATCGGCCGCGGACGCGCGCCGCGGGACCAGACGAGCAAGGACATCCTGTCGCATGCGCGTGTGACGGCCGATGAGGACATTCTCGAGCGCCGTCAGACCTTTGAATACGCGCACGCCCTGGAAGGTGCGCGCGATCCCCCGCGCGGCCAGGCCGTGCGCCGGCAGATCCGTCACGTCGTCGCCGCCGAACCGAATGTGACCCGCATCCGCGCGCAACACGCCCGAGATCAGGTTGATGAGCGTCGTTTTGCCCGCGCCGTTCGGTCCGATGAGGCCGAGCGTCTGCCCCTGCTCGACCACCAGCGCGACCTCGTTCACCGCGGTCACGCCGCCGAAGCGCTTCGTCAGACCTGAGGTCTCAAGCAACATCGGCCGCTCCGATCCGCGCAAGGCGGCGAGTGCGCCGCAGGTCGGCGAACGACACCAGGCCGCGCGGCAGATAGATGATGACCATCAGCAGGATCACGCCCTGCAGGATGTCGCGGTAATCCTTTAACGGACGCAGCAGCTCGGGCAGCGCGGTGAGCAACGATGCGCCGAGGATCGGACCAAGCACGTTCGGGATCCCGCCCACGACCGCGAACACCAGGATCTGGACGGCCTTCGAGAATCCGAAGTCCGACGGGTCGATCGAGAACGTCACGTGCGCCGACAACCCGCCGGCCCAGCCGGCGATGAACGCACCGGCCACCAGAGCGGCGAGCTTGTGCGGCCCCACGGCGATCCCCTGGCTCGCGGAGGCCAGCTCGTCCTCTCGGATCGCGGCCCACGCGCGGCCGACCCTCGACCCCTGAGTGCGCCACAGCACGTACGCCACGACCGCGAGCGAGAGAAAGATGTGCCAGAGCTCCGTCTTCGGCGGGATCCCGTTGAGGCCCTGGCCTTTGCCGGTAATAGGCGTCGCAAGCAGGATCACGCGCACCACCTCACCGAACGCGAGCGTTGCGATGGCGAGATACACGCCGCGCAGCCGGAAGACCATCAGGCCGAGCGGCACCGCGACCGCGGTCGCGGCGATCGCGCCGAGGCCCAGCGCCAGCGGGAACGGAACATCGAGATGACGACCGAGCAGGGCCGAGACATACGCGCCGACGCCCATGAACGCGGCGTTCCCCAGCGTGAGCTGGCCCGCATACAGCGTGAGCCAGACGGAGAGCGCGAGGAGCGCGTTGATCCCGACGATCGCGATGGTCGTCGAGTACGTGCGAACGAAGTCGAAGATCGCGTCCATCTAGACGCGGTCCGCCGATCGCTGGCCGAGCAGGCCTGATGGCCGGATGATCAGAACGAGGAACAGCAGCCCGAATGCGAACGCGTCCCGCAGCTCCGATGGCAGATAGACGAGGCTGGCGACCTCACCGAAGCCCAGGATGAACGCGCCGATGACGGCGCCCGGCAGGCTGCCCATACCGCCGACCACCATCACGGTGAACGCACGCAGCTCCAGCGGGAGCCCCATCCGCGAGTCGAGCGTGTTGTAGGCGAAGGCCAGCAGCACTCCGGCCGTTCCCCCCAGCGCCGACGAGACGAAGAACGTGGCGGCGATGACGCGGTCGACGTTCACGCCCAGGATCCGTGCGGCGCGCGGGCTCTCAGCGAGCGCGCGCAGATCGCGGCCCAGCTGTGTCCGTCGCACGACGTACGTCAGCGCGACCATCAGCACGAGTGAGAGCGCGATGATCACGAGCCGGATCCCATCGAACGTCGCGTCGCCGAAGCGCAGGGTCATCGCGGGCACCGTGCCCGCCGGAAACGTAATGAAGTCGCCGCCGTAACGAAGCTCCACAAGCCGCACGACGATGAGCGAGACCGCGAGGCTCGAGATCATGGCCGAAAGCGGCGGCGCGGCGCGGGCGCGGAGCGGCGCGAAGGCCACGCGGTCCAGCAGCACGCCGAACCCTCCGGTCATGACGAAGGCGATCGGGACCGCGGCGAACCAGGGAAGCCCGAGCGTCGTGATGCAGAAGAGCGCAATGAACGCGCCGAGCATGAAGACCGTGGGGTGCGCGAGATTGAGGATGTCCAGCACGCTGAAGACGAGCGCGAAGCCGAGCGCGAAGAGCGCGTAGATGCTGCCGATGAAGACCGCGTTATAGAGCTGCTCGGCCACGGGGGACTATGCCCCGCCGCTCACTGGAACGGGGTGAACTGACCGTCCTTCACGGTCATGACGAACGTCGGCTGCTTGACGTCGTGCTCGGCGGTGAACGAGAAGACCCCGAGCGGCGTCGCGAGGTTGGAGACCCCTTCGAGCGCCTTCTTCAGCGCGGCTTTGTCGGTCGGATTGGACGCGCGCTTGAGCGCGTCGGCCAGAACGAGCGTCGCGCTGTAGGACTGTGCCGCGAACTGATCGGGATCCACGCTGAACTTCGCCTTATAGGCCGCGATGAAGTCGGTGTTCGCCTTGTCGGTGCTGGCCTTCGACCAGGCCGTGCCCACGATCATGAGCCCGGCGTTCGCGTTCGGCAGCAGCGCCGCGGAGTTCAGGCCATTGCCGCCCAGAACGCGCTTGCCTGGCATCTGCTTCGCGACCTCGTCGAGGATCTTGCCGCCGGGCCCGGCCAGCGAGCTCGCGACGATCGCGTCGGGGTTCTCGCCCTTCGCTTGCGTGACGAACGGCGCGAAGTCCACGTCCTTCGCGGTGTAGGCGATCTCCTTGCTCACGGTGACGCCGTTCGCCTTGAACGCATCCTTGAAGATCTGTAGGTCGTCGAGCTCGAACTTGCCGTCGCCGTAGATGATCACGACCTTCTTCAGGCCGAGCTTCGTCGTCGCGGCCTTCACTGTCTCCGGTACCGCGGATTGCTCGCCGAGCGAGGCTCGGAAGATCCAGTCGCACGGGCCGTAGTCGCACTTACCCACGATGCCGAGGCCGGTGTTGGAGATCGCGATGACCGGAGTACCGGCGGCCTGCGCGACCGGATGCGCGCCCGCGGCCGTGCCCGAGAGCGTCGGGCCGAGGATCGCGGTGACCTTGTCCTGCTCAATGAATTTCTTGAACGCGGTGATGCCCTGATCGCGCACGGAGCCGTCGTCCTCGACGATGAGCTGCAGCTTCGCGCCGCTGATCCCGCCGGCGCTATTGATCTGCTCGACGGCGAGAAGCGCGCCATTGGACTGTTGAGGGTTGTAGAAGTTCGCGGCGCCGGACTTCGCGGTCGCAAGGCCGACCTTGATGTCAGGTTTTGCCGCGGCGCTCGCGGTGCTCGCGGAGCTCGCACCGGGGCTCGCCGCAGGTGTGCCTCCGCCGCAGGCTGAGAGGACGAGAGCAATGGCGAGTCCGGTCGCACTGAAGATCTTCCTGCGCAGCATCGTGGCACCTCCCGCGTATGAGAAGTCATCCTACCGAAGACCCCCGGAGACGGTCGTGCCCCGCCACACGGGGCCAGCCGTTTGATGCGCGCCCCCGAGTCAGCAAGCAATTGAGCGACGGAGGCGATCACCTGCCGATCACGCTCGCCGCGTTGGCTCGCCACCGGCGTGCCACGACGCGATCTGCGCTCGCGAGCGATAGCCCAGCTTGCTCAGGATGCGTTCGACGTGTCCTTCCGCGGTGCGTTCGCTGATCACGAGCGTCTCGCCGATCTGTTTGTTGGAGAGACCGCGTGCGACGAGCGCGGCGACCTCGCGCTCTCGCGCGGTCAGCTGCGAGTGTGTGTCAGACACGCGAGGCGCGGCCTCCGCGGCGGCATCCCTCGGGAAGATCATGCCGTGATCAGTTGCCCAACGTTCGAGCTGACCCAAGTACCACGTGGCTTTAGCCTTCCGCCAGTACGGAAGGATCGTGGCGAGCTCTACCTGAGCAGCATCGCGATCGCCGACGCCGTTTCGTCGGAGTAGGAGCTCGATCCGCCGGCGCCGCGTAAGCGTCTCCGCGAAGACCAACGAACGCTGAAAGAGCTCGCCGCTCTCCCCGAGGAGCGAGATCGCCAGGTCGAGATCCCCTTCCTTCGCGGCGCGCTCAGCGTTGGCAAAGGCTCGTCCGCCACGCGCTGACACGCGTCCAGCACCGGCCTCGTCCGCGAGTGCGACTGCGATCCAGCGATCGCGCGCGACGCTGTCTTCGAGCGCGATGGCCGCGACGAGGGCACAGACGGCGGATCCGTCGATGTCCGGAGCCGGGAAGCTACCCCGCCCGATGTCGACCGCGATACCGTCGAGCTGCTCGAGTGTGGCGCGAGCGTTGCCGGCCAGGAGCGTCACGTCGCTGAGTCTGCTGACGAGGAAGACCCTGTGACTCGCGCTCGTGTCACGGAGCACACGGCGCGGCGTCTCGAGGAGGGGCAGCGACAGCTCCGGGCCCTCGCGGCCGATACGGATGAACGTCTCCAGGATCTGCAGCTGAGCCGTCCAGACGCTTTCTCCGCGTGTCTCCTGTGCGAGCTTGAGCGCAGCGTCCCAGTCGCCACCGGCGAACACGTAGAACGCCTCGTCGGCAAGGACTACATCGTTGCGGTTACCGTGACGGCGGGCGTAGGCGAACATCTCCTCGTTCATCGGAGCCACTTCCAGTGCGGAAGACCCGGTCGCATACAGCGATATCCCGAGGTTGTGGTAGCCCCGCATCGCGACGCCGACCAGGTCATGCGCCGACGCCAGGTCGATGCCCTCGCGCAGCCACGCGACGCCCCTTGGATGACCCAGCTGGCCATCGGCGGAGCCGAGGGTGATCAGGGAGTCCGCCTCGATGCCCGGCGCTCCTTGTTCCCTCGCCATGTGAACCGCAAGCTGTCCCCACTTAGCCGCCGTGGAGTGGTCGAAATCGAGGTAGGCGAGCCTCGCGACCTGCGCATACGCGCCGGCGAGCTCCTGGCTCTTTCCGAGGGGCTCGAGGAGCCCCACCGCATCCTCGGCCGCAGATCTGGCAGCGCGCGTTTCGCCGAGGTACCACCGGTAGTTGGCTATGCGGGTGAGCGCCAGGCCCGCGCCTGGGGTATCGCCCGCTTCCTCGAACCATCTCCGGGCCTCTTCGGCCGCGCGGAGTGCACGGCGTGGCATCGCGGCGAGGTCGGCGGCGTAGGCAAGGCGCAGCTGAAGGTCACCGAGCGCAGGTTCATCGTTTCCGGCCAGCTCGACAACGCGCTCGAGGTGCTGGGTCGTACGCGCGAACGCGAATAGACGGTATGACTCGCGCGCGGCGAGATCGTGATAACGGAAGGCGCGTTCGCGATCGCCCGCCTCATCGAAGTGGTACGCGAGCTCCTCGGCATGCGCCGCGGCATCCTCGCCTGCGCCTGACTCGATCGCCTCGCCGACGACAGCGTGCACGCGCCGCCGTTCGCGCTTGAGGAGGTCGAGCACGATGCTCTCGCGCGTGAGCGCATGACGAAACGAATAGTGCTCGCTCCGTTCTTCCTCAGCGCTCTCGACGATGAGCTGCGCGTCGATCGACGCTCGCAAGGCCCCCACGAGGTCCGCATCTGTCGAGCCGGTCACGCGGAGCAGGAGATCGAAGTCAAACTCTTGGCCGATGACCGCGGCATGCCGAAGGACGTTCCGGGTCTCCGCCGGCAACGCCGTGAAGCGCTCGAGGACCGCATCCCGCAAGGTGTCGGGGATCGCGATGTCCGCGACGTCCTTGGTCCGACGCCACGAACCCTCGCGGTACTCAACGTCGCCGCGCTCGGCGAGCGCACGCAGTACTTCCTCCATGAAGAGTGGGTTGCCCTCACAGGTCGCGAAGATCGCGCGACGAAACTCGGCCGTTGGCGCTCGGTCGAGGCGCATCGCTTCGCGAAGGAAGTCAGCCACCTCCTCCTCGCTCAGACGGCGGAGCGCGATGTCCACCGCCAGACGGCCGCGGCCCAGCTCCGAGAGCACCGCGCGCAGCGGATGACGTCGGTGAAGCTCGTCGCTGCGGTAGGTACCGATGAGCAGCAGCGGCGCGCCGCGAAGCTTGCGGGCCAGATGCGGGAAGAGCTCCAGCGAAGCCTCATCCGCCCAGTGCAGGTCTTCGACCACGATGATGATCGGGCGCTCGCGCGAAAGGTCGGCGAGCAGACCGGTGAAGAACGAATGCAACCGGTAGCGGTCGGTCCCAGCCGCGGCCGCGTCGGGCGGCGCGACCGGGAGCGACGATAGGCGGTTCGCGGCGCGGGCGATGTCCATGAAAGGACCAAATGGGCGACGGGCGTCGATCTCCGTGCACTCACCGGTGAACGCGCGAATACCAAGCCCGCGTGCCTTTTGAACGAAGTCACGAATCATCGCGCTCTTGCCCACCCCGGCCTCGCCGGACAGAAGCACAGTGCGGCCGTGTCCGCCACGGGTCTCTTGTAGCAGCGCGTTGAGCTGACCCATTTCGGCGTCGCGGCCGATGAGGAGCGGACACAGGATCTGCCGATCTGCTGACGATCGTCCCGCGACGGTCATGGCACCGTTCCTTCACGCGGATTCTGTCATGCGATGTGCGGCCCGCGCGGCGTCGCGCTCGCCACCTCTACGAGGCCGGCGAGCGCGGCGCGCGTCGTTCAGCGGGGTCCGCGTCTGGGAAGTACATCCAGTCGTGGATCGGCCGCCGGATCGGTCACCCGAGCCCGCATGGCGTCCGCGCCGGTCCAGTACGGGTTGTCCGGGTCGTGTATCACCGACGTGTGCGAGCCGCCAGAGACCAGGCCATCGGACGCGAGATTTCCGCTCCAATGGGTGTTGTCCGGGTCCCGTACGACCGAGGTGTGTCCCTTCTCGTTCGTAGCGTTCGTAGCGTTCGTCGCGGACAGCGCTTGCGTCGTTCCACAGGCGGCAAGCACGAGTCCCGCGCCGAGTGCCAGATTCGCCAGAACCCGACCGGCTCCCTGTCTCGCCTTCGTATGCCCGTTCCTTGTCATGTCGAACCCTCCTTCTTGAGATGCCGACAACATCGCTCAGGTAGGAGGCTGCGCGGAGCGTGGAAACACCCGAATCGCACGGGGTCGGGTACGCGCGTACCGTTTCAGGGGATCGCGACGGGACGCGCCCCTCTGCGCTTAGATAGTGGGGGCACGGCGGCACGTTGACCTATTTCGCCGTCCCTGATTTCGCTGAGCACAATGGTCGTCATGCGCCGTTCGCTTGTAGTCGGGGCCGCGCTGGGCGCGGCGTGGGGCACGATCGCGGACGCTGACACACCTGGCGATGTTTCGCGGTTACCTCCCGGCGCCAGCCGAAAGTTCACTCGCGGTGGCGGTCCTGTTGTATCTGGTATGTGCGCCGTTCGTCGCGGCGATCTACCTGTCCACGGCGAGTGGGCGCGATTCACCGTCCCTCGTCGAGCTCGTCATCGAAGCGCTCGTCTCTGGCGTCATCGCTGGAATCGCCGTCGCCGTTGTGCTCCGCCGTTCATGACGATCCGCGAAAATAGGTAAGCGCGCCGCCATACCGCCTAGATAGCCCGTCGACCCTCGAGGGCGCGGCTCACCGTCACTTCATCGGCATATTCGAGGTCTCCGCCCATCGGAAGACCGCGCGCCAACCGCGTGAGGCGCGCACCTGAGCCAGCAAGCAATTGAGCGACGTACATCGACGTCGCCTCCCCTTCCAAATTCGGGTTCGTCGCCATGATCAACTCCTCGATGCCGCCGCGCTTCACACGCTCCACCAGCTGCGCGATCTTCAGATCGTCCGGCCGCACGCCGTTCACCGGCGAGATCGCGCCGTGAAGGACGTGGAACCGTCCCTTGAACTGACCGGTGCGTTCGATCGCGAGGACGTCGAGCGGCTCCTCGACCACGCACACGACCGAAGCGTCGCGCTCGTCGGACGAGCAGATGGCGCACGGATCCGTCTCCGCGATGTTGAAGCAGATACCGCAGTACCGAAGGTCGGTCTTCACGGACCGGATCGCGGCCGCGAGCGCCTCCGCATCCGGTGCCGGCGTCCGGAGGATGTGATAGGCGAGCCGCTGGGCGGTCTTCGGACCGACGCCGGGCAATTTTCCGAGCTCGTCAATGAGGCGGGCGAGCGGCCGCGCGAGCGCGCTCGGCATCAGTGCCGCGCCACCTACATGCCTGGGATCTTGAGGCCGCCCGTCACGCTGCCGAGCCGGTTCGCGGCAAGCTCGCGCGACTTGGTGAGCGCGTCGCTGAACGCGGCACGGACGAGGTCCTGAAGCGTCTCGACGTCATCGGGATCGACGGCGTCCTTCGAGATGCGGATCGACTTCATGTCCTGCGTGCCCGTGAGGACGATCACGACGGCGCCGCCACCGGCGGTGCCTTCGACCGTCGCCTCTGCCAGCTCGGCCTGGGCCTTCGCCATGTTGGCCTGCATCTCTTTCGCCATGCGCGCGAGGTCACCCATGTTCTTCATCATTCGATCTCCATGATGCGGTCTGGACGGCGGAAGATCTCGAGCGCCGCACGGTGCATCGGATCATCCGATGCCGGCGGCGCGCTCGCGGGAACTGATTGCACGACACAACGTACGCGAAGCGGAGTGTTGAGGCGCTCGGACAGGCCCTGCTCGAGCTGAGAGCGCTGGCGATCCTGCCAGAGGGCGCGCGCGAAATCAGTGGTGAAGCCGATGACCACCGTGCCTCCGTCGACGCTGAGCGGTTCGGCTTCGTTCAGATGCGCAGCCCTGCCCAGATTTGTCGTCGTGGCCTGGGCGACCAGCTCGGCCCACGCCTTCTGCACCTCCGCAAGCGTGATCTTCTCTGACTGCGCGCGACGCGCGGCTAGGTCGACAACGATGCTCGGCTCTTTGCGCGTTGCGGTCGTCGTCGTGATCGCGTGCGGGGCCGATTCGCTCCGCGGCGCGGTGCGGATCGGAGTCGGCGGCGCTTGCCGCGCGGGCGCCGTGGCCCGGGCCGGCGGCGGTGTTGGAGTGATGGGACGCGCCGTCGTCGTCGTGGGTCGACCGGTGGGCGGCGTCGCGCCGGTCGGAGTGGAGCTGGTGACCAGGTCGAGGATCGCGAGCTCGAGCGGCAGCGGAGTGCCCTCGCTCGACTTCAGCTGCTGCTCGGTCTCGAGCAACCGCTTCGCGATGCGCGCGAGACGCTCGAGGCTGAACTTCGGGGCCTGCTCCTTCAGCTTCGCAGCGACGCCCTCGCTGGAGGTCTCGGGCGCTTTGCCGGTCGAGGTGATGAGAACGAGCGCGCGCATGTGATCGAAGGCCCGACGCACGAACAGTCGAAGGTCGCGGCCCTCGTCCACGAGCGTGCCGACCAGACGAACGCCGGCGGCGCCATCGTTCGCGGCGAGGGCATCGAAGAGCTGGCTCGTCTCCTCCCACTCGGACACGCCGAGCAGCTCGTCGACGTCCGCAAGGGTCACCGTGCCGTCCGAGAAGGTCGCGACCATGTCGAGGATGCTCTCGGCGTCGCGCAGGGAACCCAGCGCGTGGCGGGCGATCGCGTCGAGGGCCGCGGGCTCAGCTTTGAGCTTCTCCTGCTCGCAGATGGCCGCCAGCTGCGCGACAACTCCTTTATATGGAATGCGGCGGAGGTCGAAGCGCTGGGTCCGCGAGACGATCGTGCCCGGGATCTTCCCCGCCTCGGTGGTCGCGAGGACGAAGATGACGTGCGGCGGCGGCTCCTCGAGCGTCTTGAGCAGCGCGTTGAAGGCCTCGCTGGTGAGCTGATGGGCCTCATCGATGACATAGACCTTGTGGTTGCCCTGCGACGGCGCGAAACGGACCTTCTCGCGCAGGTCGCGCATCTCGTCGATACCGCGATTGCTCGCCGCGTCGATCTCGATCAGGTCCAGGAAGCGCCCCTCGCGGATCGCAAGGCAGTTCTCGCAGGCGTCGCAGGGCTCGCCGTCCTTCGCCTTCGTGCAGTTGACGGCTTTCGCGATCAAGCGGGCGATCGTGGTCTTGCCAATGCCGCGCGAGCCGGACAACAGGTACGCGTGCGAGACCTGGCCTGACGCGATCGCGTTGCGGAGCGTGCGCGTCACGTGCTCCTGACCAACGATCGCGGAGAAGGTCTGCGGTCGATAACGGCGGTAGAGGGCTCCGCGCTCCGGCACGATGTGAGGATAGAAGGTGCGGGGCGCGTGCGAGGAATCAAACAAATACCGTGCACCCTCCGTCGATGACGACATCTCGGGCACACCTACATGGAACGGCTCGGATCAGGCGCGCCTGCGGCACACGACGACGACCGCTTACCGCTGCTTCCTTCCGGATCTGACGGGGTTCGCGGGCCGAAGCTGCACAGGACCCGATCGTCAACGCCACGCCATGCACGCTGCGACCGCGATGCCGGACCTCGGGAGGGAATTCAGTCCCGCTGGAGCGGATTGCGGGTACAGGGCACCGCTAGCTCCCCACCTAGCACGGCTCATCGATGGTACCGGGCGGTCAGCCTTCGCGCGCGATGATCTGGTCCGCGACCACGTCGAGGTCCAAGCCCCAAACATCGGGCTTCTCGATCAGAGGGTTCCATTGCATGCCAGGCCGTGCGACGAACGCCGCAGCCGCGCCCGCGCGAAGCGCGCCTGCAACGTCCCACGCGTGCGCGGCGATGAGGCGCACGCCTGACACAGGCACCCCCATTCGCTTCGCGGCATCTTCGTACGCTTCGCGGGCGGGCTTGAGGCGCATCGCGGCGTCAGCCGACAGCGCCTCGTCGAAGAGATCGCGGATGCCAGCGTTCGTCAGCTGCGCATCCTCCACCGCGGGCACGGAATTCGTGAATGCGGCGGTGCGAAATCCGGCGGCGCGAAGCCGCTCGAGCGCCGGGCGCACGTCCGCATGCGCCGGCAGCGACCGGACGCTGGCCAGCACGGCCTGCTCATCCTCATCCGTCAACGTCTTCTCGTGGCGCTCGGCCACCAGGCGCAGCGCCGTCCGAAAGTGCGAGCCGAAGTCAACGTAGGGACCCGTCACGGTGAAGAGCAGCGCGGACCCGAGCATCGTCGCGAACCATTCGCGACGCACGCGCGCGTCACCGAAGAGACGGACGAAGTGCGGATCGAGCGCGGCCATATCGAGAAGGGTCTCGTTCACGTCGAACAGCAGGACGCGTTTCGGACTCATGCTGCGGAGAGGGCGGGATTCGAACCCGCGAGCCTTTCGGCTACCCGCTTTCCAAGCGGGCGCACTCGGCCACTATGCGACCTCTCCCACTTCAGTGGGGCCCTTCCGTTAAGCATCGCGGCCCTTCTCGCTCTTCGAGCAACGAAGGTCCGGGCTGCCTTGTGGATTCACTCGTCGGGGCCGAGCCCCTCCTCGTTCACCTCTTTCGGCTGTGCTGCCATCGAGCGGAGAGGGCGGGATTCGAACCCGCGAGGCTTTCGCCTACCGCTTTTCGAGAGCGGCACCATCAACCACTCGGACACCTCTCCGCTCGCAAGTCTAGACTTTGAAGCGCCCGTGAAGCGCTTCCATTACGCGTGGGTCGTTACCGCGGTGACGTTCCTTGCGCTCCTCGCGGCATCCGCCGTACGCGCGGCGCCGGGCGTGATCCTCGTGCCGCTCGAGAACGAGTTCGGGTGGGATCGCGCGGTCATCTCGCTCGCCGTCTCGGTCAGCCTCATCACGTTCGGTCTCGGCGGGCCCATCGGCGGGACGCTCGTGGACCGCATCGGACCGCGGCGCGCGCTGATCACCGGTCTGGGCGCGATCGCGGTCGGCCTGTTCTTCCTTCTCTCCCTGCGCGATCTTTGGCAGCTCTTCCTGATCTGGGGCCTGCTCATCGGGGTCGGCACCGGCATCGCCAGTCAGGTCACCGGGGCGACCGTCGCGCACCGTTGGTTCCGCACGCACCGCGGCGTCGTCATCGGCCTGTTCGGTGCGGCGACGTCGGTCGGTCAGCTGATCTTCGTGCCGTCGATGATGCAGCTGACCGTCAGCGATGGCTGGCGCTCGGGCATCGCGCTCATGATGTTCGCGGCTCTGGCGATGATCGTCCCGGTGCTGTTCTTCATGCGCGACCGTCCATCGGATATCGGCGCTCGCCCATTCGGCGAAGGCGCGGTCGTGTCGGCCGAAGAGCGCGCAGCCGACGCACGACGCACACCGTTGAGCGTAGCGATCCGCAATCGCGACTTCTGGTTGCTCGCTGGCAGCTTCTTCATCTGCGGGTACACATCGAATGGACTCGTCGGCACGCACCTCATCCCCCATGCGATGGAGCACGGCTTCACCTCGGTCACGTCCGCGACGGCGGTCGGCGTGATGGGCGCGATGAACGTCGTCGGGACGCTCGGCTCAGGCTGGCTGTCGGACCGCTTCGACAACCGCAAGCTCCTGGCCACTTACTACGGACTCCGAGCGTTCTCGCTCATGGCGCTGCCAGTCATCTTCCAAGAGCAGTGGCTGTACGCGTTCGCCGTGCTCTATGGGCTCGACTGGATCGCGACGGTGCCCCCGACCGCGAACCTGACCGCACAGATCTTCGGGCGCGCGTCGCTCGGACAGCTCTATGGCTGGATCTTCTTTTCGCACATGTGCGGTGCCGCGCTCGCCGCGTTCGCGGGCGGATACGCGCACACTGTGCTCGGGGATTACCACCTGATGTTCATCTCGGCGGCGCTCATGGGCTTCGTCGCCGTGGGCCTGGCGCTGCGGATCGGCCCGGCACACGGCTTGATGCCCAGCACGGCGGAGCTGGCCACGCCCGCGTCGGTCTAGGTCCGGCACGAGGGAATATCGATGAAGAGCATCAACGGCATGGAGAGCATGCAGCTGGAGGACGTGATGGCCATCGCGACGAAGACACCGCTGACGAAGGGCAAGGTCACGGGCATCAACGCCTGCGCCGACGACCGCGGCCTCATTCGCGCCGCCGCGATCGACCAGCGCGGCTCGCTTCGGAAGGAGATCGGCAAGCAGGGCGGGCCGACCACCGACGAGGCGCTCACGGAATTCAAGAGGCTCGCGACGAAGGTGCTCACGAAGCATGCGAGCGCAGTCCTCATGGATCCCGAATACGGACTGCCGGCGCTCAAGGCAAAGGCGCCCGAGGCTGGAGTGCTGCTCGCGTATGAGAAGACCGGCTATGACGCGAATCTCAAGGGGCGTCTCCCCGACCTTCTCGACCACTGGAGCGTGCGTCGCCTCGTCGAAGCCGGCGCGAGCGCGATCAAGATCCTCATCTATTACGACCCGTTCGACGACAAGGACATCGTCGAGCGCAAGAACGCGTGGCTCGAGCGTATCGGCGCCGAGTGCGCCGGCGTCGATGTGCCGTTCTTCCTCGAGCCGCTCGCATACGACGACGAGATGGACGAGAAGAGCCTCGAGTTCGCGAAGCGCAAGCCGGAGTACGTGAAGGCATACATGAAGGCGCTTTCGGACCCACGGTTCGGAGTCGACGTGCTCAAGGTCGAGGTGCCGGTGAACATGGCGTACGTGCAGGGCTCGAAAGCGAACAGGACCGGCGAGGTCGCGTACACGAAGGCCGAGGCGCTGCGTCACTTCGCTGAGGCGTCGCGGACCACGGACAAGCCATTTATCTACCTCTCCGCCGGCGTGAACGACGACGTGTTCCGCGAGAGTCTCGAGTACGCGGCAGAGGCCGGTGCGAACTTCAACGGCGTGCTCTGCGGCCGCGCGACATGGAAGGACGGCATCCCGGTGTACGCGAAGGAAGGCCCGGCGGCTTTCGAGCGCTGGCTCGAGGATCGCGGCGTGAAGAACATCGAGATGCTGAACGAGGTCCTGCGCCGAACTGCGAAGCCGTGGTGGGACGTGTACGGAGGCAAACAGGCGATCGGGCTGTAGGCCTTACGCCTCCGGGCGAACCCGCTGGCGCGCGAAGAATTCTTTCAGCAGCGTTTCGCTTTCCGCACGCAGCACACCCATGCGCCAGCGCGGGTGGTGATTGAGACCGCGCTCCTCGAAGAGCTGCGCGATCGAGATGACCGCACCGGCCTTCGGGTCCGGCGCGCCGAAGACGACCAGCGGCGCACGCGCCAGCACGATCGCGCCTGCGCACATGACGCATGGTTCCAGCGTGACGTACAGCGCGCAGCCCGCGAGCCGCCAGCCACCGATGCGCTGCCCCGCTTCGCGGAGCGCCAACACTTCAGCGTGGCCCGTGGGGTCATGCTCCGCCTCTCGCCGGTTGCGCGCGCGGGCGATGACTTCCCCACCCCGCACGACAACGGCGCCGATCGGCACGTCGTCGTGGCCCGAGGCGGCACGAGCTTCCTCCAGAGCGAGGGCCATATGGGCCGCGTCGTCAGCGGGGCCCGGAAGATCAGTCATGCACGAGCGAGCCTAGCCACCGCTAGACGCCGAGGTATCGCGACTCCACATCCGGCGACGCCGCGAGCTCGCCGGCCGTGCCGTCGAAGACGATCCGTCCCTTATTCATCACGTAGACGCGCTTCGCGACACGCGTCGCGAGCGCGAGGTTCTGCTCGACGAGCAGGATCGCCAGACCGCTCTCGCGCAGGCGCGCGAGCGCCTCCCCCACCTCAGCGACCACCTTCGGCGCGAGGCCCTCAGACGGCTCGTCCAAGAGAAGGAGGACGGGGTTTCGCATCAACGCGCGGCCGATCGCGAGCATCTGCTGCTCGCCACCCGAGAGCTGATCGCCGAAGGTCTCGCGCCGGCGGTCGAGCGACGGGAAAAGCGACAACACGCGACCCAGATCCCACCCGCCCGCGCTCGGCCGCGCGGTCAGCGTGAGGTTCTCGAGGACGGTCAGATCTCCGAATACGCGACGCCCTTGCGGCACGAGGCTCGCGCCGGCGCGCGCGATGCGGTGCGGCGCCTGGCCGGCGACCTCGGCACCGCGGAGGCGGACGCTTCCACCGCGCGGTCGCATGAGTCCGACGATCGCGGACAGCGAGGTCGTCTTCCCGACGCCATTGCGCCCAAGGACGGCGACGCATTCGCCCTCGTTCACCGTGAGCGAGACGCCCTGCAGCACGTGGCTCTCGCCGTAGTAGGCGTGGAGGTCCTGGACTTCGAGCATTGCGCTCACGCGACGACCTTGCCCAGGTAGACCTCGTTCACCACGCGATCACCACGCATCTGCTCCGGCGTACCCTCGGCCAGGACGCGGCCCTCGTGCAGCACGCTGATGCGATCGGCAAGGCGGAACACCACGTCCATGTCGTGCTCGACGATCACGATCGTGAGGGACCGGTCGAGGGTCGCGATGAGCTCGGTGATGCGCGCGGTCTCCGCGCTCGACATGCCCGCGGTCGGCTCGTCGAGGAGCAGCACGCGCGGCCGCTGCGCGAGCGCCAACGCGAGCTCGAGCTGGCGCCGCTCGCCGTGGGACAGTGCCTTCGCCGGTGTGTCACCACGCTCCGCGAGGCCGACTCGCGCGAGCAGCTCGTCGCTCGTGGCGCGCTCGGAGGCTGGTGGGCTGGTGAACGGCCGGTATGGTCCTGCGCTTGCGGCGATCGCGAGTGCGACGTTGTCCCGTGCGCTGAGCGGATCGAAGAGCTCGTTGCGCTGATACATGCGCGCCAACCCGCGGCGCGCGAGCTGGTGCGGCTGGCGCCGCGTCACGTCCTCGCCGCCGAGACGGACCGTGCCGGACGTCGGCGGCAGCTCGCCAGTGAGCACGTTGAAGAGCGTGGTCTTTCCCGCTCCATTCGGGCCGATGATCGCGCGGCGCTCGCCGGCGGCGACGCTCAGCGTGACACCGTCGAGCGCGGCGATGCCGCCGAATACGCGGCGCAGATCGTGCGCCTCGATCACCGGATCGCCCCCGCCGCCGTGCGGCGCGACGCCATCCGTCTCGACCAGAGCGCGCGGAAGACGCCCACGATCCCCTGGCGCGCCGCGACCACGAACACGATGAACACGATCCCGAGCACGGTCTCCGCGAACGGGATCGCCGACGGGAGCACGCGCTCCAGATACAGGACCACGACTGCGCCGATGGCCGGGCCGAGGAGCGTGCCCGTGCCGCCGATGAGCACCGAGACGAACGCCTCGATCGATCGAGGGACGCCGACGTCGTTGGTGGACACAAAGCGCAGCGCGTAGGCCGAGAGCGCGCCGGCGATACCCGCGAGCGAGCCCGAAAGGACGAACGCGGACAGGCGCAGGCGCAGCGTGTCGTAGCCGAGCGCGCGCATGCGGCGCTCGTTCTCGCGCAGGCCGACGAGCGCGCGCCCGTAGGAAGACGAGCGGATCCGCCACAGCAGAACGAGGATTGCTAGGAACACCACGGCGACCAGCTGAAAGAGCGCATCAGGCCCGTTGAAATCCAGGCCGAGGAACGTCGGGCGATGCACGCCCGCGAGACCGTTCGAGCCGCCGGTGAGATCGGTGGCCTGGAAGGCGATCGCGAACACCATCTGCGCGAACGCCAGCGTGAGCATGAGGAAGAAGATCCCCGTGGCGCGGACCGCGAAGACGCCGATCGCGAAGGCCAGCAGCGCCGCCCCGAGCAGCGCCGCCGCGAGCCCGACCGCGAGGTCGTCGTTCCCGAGCCGCTGCGCCGCGATGGCCGCGGCGTACGCGCCGCCGCCGAAGAACGCTGCGTGACCAAGAGAAGGCATCCCGGCGACGCCGACGAGCAGATCGAGCGAAAGCGCGAAGATCGCCAGCACCAGCATGTCTCGCAGGATCGTCGTCGCGTAGCGTGACGATTCCCACGCGCTGGTCCAGACCGGGAACGTGATGAGGGCGGCAGACGCGACGAGGGCCGTCACTGCCAAGGCGGTGCGTCTCATCGCGCGATCCGTACGCGCCCGAGGAGACCGGTCGGTCGCAGCAGCAGCACGAAGGCAAGCAGGGCGAAGATGAGCGCGAGCGCGAACTGCGGGAACAGCACTTTTCCGAACGTGTCGGCCGGGCCGATGAGCCCCGCGCCGACGACCGCGCCGGACAGCGTCCCGAGGCCACCGACGACCACGACGATCAGTGAGTAGATGAGCGCATCGACGTCCATCCCCGGGAAGACTCCAAAGACCGGCGCGGCTATGACGCCCGCGACGGCCGCGAGCGCCGCGCCGACAGCGAACGTGGTCGCGAAAAGCCGGTCGATGTCGACGCCCAGCGCCGCGAGCATCGGCGCGTCGTCAACGCCGGCGCGGATCAGGGCACCCATGCGCGTCCGGCGGTTGACCAACGCGAAAGCGATCGCAAGCACGATCCCGAACGCGATCACGAAGAGGCGGTAGACCGGATAGTCGCCGCCCATGACCGACACCGAATGGTCCAGCCCGGCCGGTAGTGGGATCGAGCGGATCTCGCGCCCCCAGATCAGGCCGATGAGGTCGGCGATCACCAGTGACAGCCCGATCGTGAGCAGCACCTGGTCGAGATGGCGGCCGCGGAGCCGGCGCAGCAAGAGCGGTTCGATGAGGAGGCCGAGCAATCCGACGGCGAGCGGCGCGATGACGAGGGCGGGCCAGAACGAACCGGTGCGCTGGACGACCGTGAGCGCGACGTACGCCCCGAGCATGTAGAAGGCACCGTGCGCCAGATTGACCACGTCCATCATCCCGAAGATCAGCGACAGACCCGCGGCGAGGATGAAAAGCAAGGCGCCGAACGAGATGCCGTTCAGCGCCTGCTGGATCGCTACCTCGGGGGTCATCCCGGAAGGGCTAGTCGGCCAGAGCGATCATGCGGTGGCCTTGCCGGGGTCGATCACACGTGCGACCTTGTCAACGATCGTGTTCACGACGTTGCCGCCCTGCACCTTCACCTCGCGGATGTAGATGTCGTGGATGACGTTGTGCGTGTCCTTGTCGAACTCGAAGTCGCCACGCGGGCTCTTGAACTTGACGTTCTCGAGCGCCGCGATGAGCGCGTCCTTGTTCGAGGTGTCGCCCTTCACCGACTGGAGCGCGAGGTCGACGGCCGTGATGCCATCCCAGGCCTGCAGGGCAAAGACGTCCGGTAGGCGGTTGTATTCCTTCTGGTACGCGTCGACGAAGGCCTTGTTCTCGGCGTTGTCGAGCGTGACAGCCCAGTGCAGCGATGTGATCGCGCCGAGGGCCTGCTCTTTGACCTCTTTCAGCACGTCCTGCTCGGTGAGGAAGCCAGCGCCGTTCATGCGGTAGCCCGCCGCGCTCATGCCCAGCTGGTTCCAGGCCTTGATGTAGTTGATCGCGTCCGTGCCGGAGAAGAACGAGTAGATGTCCTTGGTCGGCTGAGCCTTGAGCTGCGTGACCGGCGCGAGGAAGTCGGCCGTCGGCAGCGGGGTCTTCAGCCCGCCGGTGATCTTGCCACCGCCCTTGGTGAAGGCGCTCGTGAAGTCGGCGGCCGACTCGTTGCCGAAGCCATAGTCGGAGACGAAGGTGAAGACTTCCTTCACGCCCTTCTTCGTCGCGAAGTAATCACCGATCGGGTAGCTGATCTGGTACGAGCTGAACGAGGCACGGAAGATGTACCTGCTCTTGCACGCGGGCTTGCAGTCGGTCGTCGTACGGGTGAGCGCGTTGCCTCCCGCGTTCGTCTCGATGAAGATCATCTTCGCGGAGTCGACCGCGTTGCGGATCGCGTACGCGATCGGCGTCGCGACGATCCCCATCATCAGGTCGACGTTGTCCTGCTCGATGAACTTCTGGGTCTTCTGCGCGCCGATCGTCGGGTCATTGGCCTCGTCCTCGTAGATCACGGTCACGGGGCGGTTCGCAAGGCTGCCGCCCTTCTGCTTCAGATAGAGATCGGTCGCGCGTTTCATCGAGTTGCCGAGCTCGGCATAGACCTTGGTGAATGGAAGAAGCTGTCCGATCTTGAGCGGCTTGCCCGCCGTGGCTGCCGCGCTCGCGGTCGCGGAGGCGCTGAAGGTCGCGCCCGGCGTCGCCGCGGGCCCGCAGGCCGCCGCGAGCGCGACCGCGCTGCTCGCTGCGAGGAACCTGCGGCGGGATAGCCGGTAGGTCTTCGTGGTCGTGTCGGACTCGCTCATGACGGCCCCTCCCCGATTGGTCTGACCAGCGGGCGGAGCCTAGCAGTGCTCGCCGGAGCCGCAAAGTCCGTCGGCTCAGGACTCCCGCTCGAAGAGCGTCGCGAGGCCCTGCCCGACGCCGATGCACATCGTCACCAGGGCGTATTTGCCCTCTCGCCGGGCCAGCTCGCGCAGCGCCGTGCCCGCGAGGCGCGCTCCGGACGCGGCGATCGGGTGGCCGATCGCGATCGCGCCGCCGTTCGGGTTCGTGCGCTCCTCGGGAAGATGGAGCTCGCGCAGGCATGGGATCACCTGCGCGGCGAAGGCCTCGTTCAGCTCGATCACGTCGAGCTCATCGACGCCCACGCCAGTGCGCTTGAGCAGCGCGCGGACCGCCGGGATCGGGCCGAGGCCCATGTAGTCCGGATGCACACCCACGCTCGCTGCCGCCACGATGCGACCGAGGATCGGGAGCCCGAGCGAGCCGGCCTTCTCGCGCGAGGCGACGACGAGCGCCGCGGCGCCGTCGTTGATGCCCGACGAGTTGCCAGCCGTCACCGTCCCGTTCTCCTTGAAGGCTGGCTTGAGCTTCGCGAGCTTCTCGAGCGTGACGTCCGATCGCGGGTGCTCGTCGTCGTGCACGAGCTCCTTGCCGTTGTGAACGGACTGGATCTCGCCGGTGAAGAAGCCCGCGGCCTTGGCTTTCGCATAGCGCTGCTGGGACTGGAGGGCGTACTCGTCCTGCGCGGCGCGCGAGACGTTCTCTTTCACACGTACGTTCTCGGCCGTCTCGCCGAGCGAGATCGGGTGGTAGCCGAGGTCGGTCATCCGCGGATTTACCAGACGCCATCCCAGTGTGGTGTCGACGAGCGTCCGCTCGCCGCGCGGGAACGCCACCGACGGTTTCAGCATCACGAGCGGTGCGCGCGTCATGCTCTCGACGCCGCCCGCGATGATCAGATCGGCTTCGCCCGCGCGGATGCGGCGAGCCGCATCGTTCACGGCTTCCAGTCCGCTCCCGCAGAGGCGATTCACGGTTACTCCGGGCACCGTCTCCGGCAGGCCGGCGAGCAGTGCGGCCATTCGTGCGAGGTTGCGGTTGTCCTCACCCGCCTGGTTCGAAGCGCCGAAGACCACCTCGTCGACCTCGCGGTCAGCGATGTCGGTCCGCTCGAGCACTGCGCGGATCACGTGCGATGCCAGATCGTCCGGGCGGATCGCGGAAAGAGCGCCGCCGTAGCGGCCGAAGGGCGTGCGCACGTAGCCCATGACGACGGCGTCGCGTCGATCGGGCTCGGTCATCGACCCTCGAATTCGGGGCGGCGCTTCGCGGTGAACGCTTTCACGCCCTCAGCGTAATCACGGGTGCGGCCGGCCCGGTCTTGAAGCCCGGCCTCGACCTCGAGGAACGCAGAGAGGTCGTGATGCCACGACGCGTTCAGCCCTTCCTTCGTCAGCGCGAACGCCTCGGTCGCTCCGCTCGCCAATGTCATCGCGTACGTTCGCCACTCGCGCGCAAAGTCGGCGTCCGGCCATACGCGCGTGGCGAGCCCGATCCGCAGCGCCTCATCCGCGCCAACCGGATCCCCAGTGATGATCATGTCCATGGCCCGTCCCCAGCCGACGAGGCGTGGGAGGAAGTACGCCGAGCCCGCATCGGGCACGAGTCCGACACGGCCCCACGCGGCGCGAAAGGACGCCGATGACGCGGCGACGCGCACGTCGCACGACACTGCGATCCCGAGACCCGCGCCAGCGACGACGCCGTTCACCGCGGCGATGACCGGCTTGCGCATATCGCGGATCGTCGTGATGACCGGGTGATAGCGGCGACGCAGCTCGTCGCCGAGATTCAGATCTTTTCCTGCTTCGATCATGGCAACGCGGTCGCGCAGGTCCTGACCGGCTGAGAACGCTCGGCCTGCGCCAGTGACCACGACCGCGCGCACCGCGGGATCGTGCGCGCAGCCTTCGAGCTGTTCCGCGAGCGCGGTCGTGAGCCCCTCATCGAAGGCGTTGAGCACATCGGGCCGGTCGAGCGTGAAGATCGCGAGCGGGCCCACGCGCTCGTGCCGCAGCTGCGTCATTACTTGCCCTTGAACTGCGGCTTGCGCTTGCTCACGAATGCGTCGACGCCTTCGTTCTTGTCCTCGGTGGCGAATAGGAGGTAAAACGCCTTGCGCTCGAACTCCAGTCCCGCGTCGAGCGGCGAGTTCCAGGCGATGTCCACGGCCTCCGTCGCCAGGCGGGCCGCGATCGGTGCCTTCTCCGCGATCGTGCGCGCGAGCGCCTTCGCGTCTTCGAGCCAGGTCGCCGCGGGATACACGTGGACGACGAGGCCGATGTCCTTCGCCTCCTGCGCCGAGATGAAGCGGCCCGTGAGGATCATCTCGTTCGCGACCCACTTGCCGACCGCACGCGTGAGGCGCTGCGTACCGCCGGCGCCCGGGATGATCCCGAGGTTGATCTCCGGCTGGCCGAACTTCGCTGTCTCGGACGCGACGATGATGTCGCAGATCATCGCGAGCTCGCAGCCGCCGCCGAGCGCGAATCCCGACACCGCGGCGATGATCGGCTTCTTGGTCTTGCGGATGACCTCCCACTTCGAGGTGAGGTCCTGCGCGAGCATCGACACGGGCGTCGCGCCGACGAACGCCTCCTTGATATCGGCGCCGGCCGCGAAGGCCTTGTCATTGCCGGTGAGGACGATGCAGCGACATGACTCATCGTCATCGAGCTCGCGCAGCGCATCGCCGAGCTCCGCGAGAACTTCCGCGTTCAGGGCGTTCAGGACCTGTGGCCTGTTCAGCTGCACGACGGTGATCGAGCCTTCGCGCGTGACGATGATCGTGTTTGCCATGCGACACCTCCCGCTCCGGGGAATCTAGCCGAGCAGCTCGCTCCCCCGTGACCGGAGGGCGCTCTCCGTGTCGGCCGCGAGGCGCGCGACGAGCGCTCCGGCGGGCTCGATCGCGTCGATGAGGCCCGCATCTTGTCCGATGAGCAGACTTCCGCCCTGCGCATCGCCGGCGGCTCGCGCGGCGACCAGCTCAGCGCCGACCTCGACGCGCCGTCGGCGCAGCTCCCCTTCGCGGCCGATCCAGCGTTCGACGAACGCGTTCCTGCGCACACGCGCGTACGCGCCCGGCCAGGATCGACCGGAGACGATGTCGGGGATCTCGGTGAGCAGCGTGTCGTGTCCGTCACTCGCGAGGATCGCGCTCTTGTAGCCGTCAGGAAGCGGTGCCTCGGCGGTGGCGAGGAAGCGCGTGCCGAGGAGAACGGCTTGCGCGCCGAGGACGAGTGCGGCCGCGATGCCGTGGCCGTCCGCGATACCGCCTGCGGCGACCACCGGCAGCGGCGCGACGGCCCTGACGACCATGCGGACGAGGGGGAAGGTCGCCATGAGGCCGACGTGACCACCCCCTTCGGTCCCTTGAGCGACGATGATGTCGGCTCCGGCTGCCGCCGCGCGTTTGGCCTCTTCGAGACTGTCCACCTGATGCATGTACAGGACGCCGGAGGCGTGGGCACGCTCCGCGATTGGCCGGAGGTCCTGATCGGGGCGACGCCACGCGGTCGACAGCACGTGTGGACGACACGCCAGGATCCCATCGACGTCGTCGCTGTTCGCGTCGAACATGAGCAGGTTCAGCCCGAACGGGGCGGCGGTGAGCTCGCGGATGTGGCGCGTGACCGATACGACGTCGTCGAGGCCGAGTGCCGGGCCGGGACGCACCCGCTGCGACGCGCCGAAGATCCCGAGGCCTCCGGCTTCACTCACCGCCGCGACGAGCCCGGCCGATGTGGCTCCCGACATCCCGCCGAGCAGGATCGGGTGGCGGATGCCCAGAAGCGCGGTGAGCGGTGTTCGGATCATTCGGTGGCCGTGCTCACACGCCGGAGTTTACGCACCGCGACGTACACCCTGGCTAGCGCAGCTGCCCCTTCGGCGGCGGCTGGCACTTCGGGCACACGTACATCTCGTGCAGGCCGTGACGCGTGCGCACGATCTTCGTGCCGCAGCGCGGGCATGGCTCGCCGGCCCGCCCGCGGACATTCATGTGCCCGCGTATCTTCTTGCCGAGCTCCGGTGGGAGCTCGCTCTCGACGATCTCGGACGCGCGCTCGAGCGTGGCGCGCAGGGAGCCGCGCAGCCGGTCGAGCTCGCCGGGATCGAGCGTCGCCACGCGCCGCTTCGGGTGCAGCTTCGCCGCCCAGAGGATCTCGTCGGCGTAGGCGTTGCCGATGCCGGCGATGAACTCGTCATCCATGAGCAGATTGCGCAGCTCGCGGCGCGTCGCCTTCGCTCGCTGCGCGAATTCGTCCCCGGACCACGCCAGCGCGCCGGCCTCGACACCCTGATCCGAGTAGCCCGGCACATCGGTGTCCTTCGCGCCCGCCGCTAGGAGATACACCTTTCCCATCCGAGTGTTGTCGCGATAGCGCAGGTCCATATCGTTATCAAATGTGAGCGCGAAGGCGGTCGTGGCGCGGATCTTCGTCGCGGGCGGGAGCAGATCGAAGAGACCAGACAGCATCGGGTTCACGACGACGCGCGTGCCGTCGTCAAAGCTGAACGCCAGGAAACGCCCACGGTGCGCGACGTCAGTAAGCAACCGCCCATTGAGCGCTTCGGCCAGAGGGCGCGTGGCTCGCAACACAAGTAGATCGTGCGTGCGGACGGCGGTCACACGGTGTCCGCCCACCGCCTTCTCGATGCGCGAACGCAGGACATGGAGGTCGGGCCACTCCGGCACTACTGCTTCACCGCGTCGAGCCAGCTCGGCTCGGGGAGGGCGAAGCGTCGCGCGGCCCATGCGAGCGTCGCGATGAGCTGACGGCGCTGGATCGAGCGAAGGCGCGGCAGGCCGGGCAACGGCGGGCGCCACGCACGATCCGCGAAGTAGCCCGCGATGCCGGCGATCGACGCGTCGAGCTCCCGCGCGCGAAGCGGAAGGACTTCTTCGTACCACGCGAGCACGCGCTCCGGCGCGGGTCCTCCTTCGGCGGCCACGCCCTGCGCGAATGCGATGAGATCGAATTCTACCGGTCCGGCCGCGGCGAACGGCCAATCGAACATCACGAGACGATCGCCGATGAGCCGCAGGTTGTCGGAGCGAGTGTCCATATGAAGAAGTGCGAACGGTCGGCGGGCCGTCTCGAGCTCTTTCTCCTTCTCGCGCAGGACCGGGAGCGCGACGTCGATCCACTCCCGCGCTTCATCGGCACGGCGACGCGCGAGCGACGCTGTCCCAGCG
>JANMWW010000127.1:0-5604 GCA_031394155.1 Chloroflexota bacterium
CGAGATCCTCGCGATGGTCTCGATCCCGGGGTACGACAACAACTGGTTCGTGCAGGGCATCACGCCAGAACAGATGGCGCAACTCAATGCCGACGATCGGCATCCGCTCGTGAATAAGGCGGTGGGGGACATCTATCCGCCGGGTTCGACGTTCAAGATGGTCACGGGCCTGTCCGCGCTCACGGCGGGCACCGCGACGCGCAGCACCACCGTGAACGTCAGCTCGACGGTAATGACAGTGAGCGGCTTCAACTTCTACGACTGGCGCGCCCACGGGACGCTCGACTTCCTGAACGCGTTCGCGCACTCGAGCGACATCTACTTCTATACGCTCGCCGGCGGCGGACCGATGGCACCGAATGTCGTCGGTGCGGGTCCGGTGAACATCGCGAAGTACGCGCGCATGCTCGGCTTCGGGCAGCGCACCGGCATCGACCTACCCGGGGAGGCGCGCGGCATCATGCCCGATCCGGCCTGGAAGCTGGCCACGCTCGACGAGGAATGGACGATCGGCAACACGTACCACGAGGCCATCGGACAGGGCTTCGTCGCGGTCACGCCACTGCAGCTCCTGAACGCATACGCCTCGGTCGCGAATGGCGGCACGGTGTACACGCCGCACCTGATGAAGGATGTGCGCGACGCGCAGGGGAATGTCGTGGGGACCTACAAGCCGCCGACCGATCCTCGGAAGCTCGAGATGAAGGCGGAGGACCTGCGTCTCATCCGCGAGTCGGCGCGGCGCGTCGTCACGATCGGCCACGCGTATATGCCGAACCTGAAGCTGCCCATCGCCGGGAAGACCGGTACCGCGGAATTCGGCGCCTCCACGGGCAAGGACGGCGCCGGCCGGAACCGCCTGGGCTTTCACAACTGGTTCGTCTCGTTCGTGCCGCAGCAGGACAACACCGACCCGACGGCGCAGATCGCGATGGTCATCTTCACCTACGACTCGAGCCGTTCGCTTTGCGATTCATGCATCAATCCCGCGGTCACGCTCACGCAGAAGATCTATGAGGCCTACCTGTTGGGAGGCAAGAAGTGAGCGTGCGCACGATGAACGTCGGACGCGCGACATCGCCGCTGCACGACCGACCGCACGCACGACGCCTCGACCAGATCGATCCCTATCTACTGATCGCGACGTTCCTGCTCATCGGTTATGGCCTCGTCATGACGTACTCAGTCACGGCGGAATCGCGCACCTTCACCGGCGACCCGATGCAGTTCGTGCTCCGTGGCGCGTTGTGGGCGGCGATCGGGCTCGCGGTCATGGTCGCCGTCGCGATGTTCGACTACGCGTGGCTTGGCACGCTCGCTCCTCTCGCGTACATCGGCACGCTCGGCCTGCTCGCCGCAGTGCTCGCGCTCGGAGTGGAATCTCTCGGCGCTCAGCGAACGGTCTGCCGTTTCGGGATCTGTTTCCAATTCAGCGAGATCGCGAAGGTCCTGATGATCATCGTCCTGGCGAAGTTCTTCGCCGATCGACAGGACAAGATCGGCTCGCCGCTCACGATCATCGGCGGCCTCGCCCTGCTCGGACCCGCGGTGCTGCTCGTGTACAGGCAGCCGGATCTGGGCACGACGCTGGTCTTTGTCGCGATCTTCTTCGGCCTCGCGTTCATGGCGGGCGCGCGTATGTGGCAGCTCGTCGGCCTCGTCGCGGTCGCGGGCGCAGCGTTCCCGCTCATCTGGTCGCTGCTGAAGACCTATCAGCAGGCTCGCATGACCGCGTTCCTGAATCCGTATGCCGACCCGCAGGGTGCCGGCTGGAACATCATCCAGTCGCTCATCGCGGTGGGTTCCGGCCAGGCGACCGGGAAGGGCCTCACCGCCGGCACGCAGTCTCCGCTCGGCTACCTGCCGATCGCGGAATCGGACTTCGTCTTCGCGGGACTGGCCGAGGACCTGGGGTTCGTCGGCGCGATCATCCTGTTCCTGCTCTACTCAGCACTTCTCATCGCCGCGCTGCGCATCGCCTTCCGCGCACGCGATCCCTTCGGGATGCTGCTCGGTGGCGGCATCGCCGCGATGCTCATCTTCCAGATCCTGGTGAACGTCGGCATGGCCATCTCACTGATGCCGGTGACCGGCATCCCGCTGCCGTTCATCTCGCACGGTGGCAGCTCGCTGGTGAGCATCTGCTTCGCGCTCGGCGTCTTACAGAGCGTCTCCATGCGTCGCGAGGCGCCCGCGCTCGGCGGCTAGATCGCCAGCGACCCGATCGGGGCGGGCAGGGCCAGGGCATCAGGCGGCATCGCGTAGTAAGGGGACGCGGCATCGAACAATGGATCGCCCGAGCTGATGCGCCGGCGCACCTCGTCGCGCGACGCGCGCGCGAACTGCTGCATCTTGGGTGTGAGGACGGCGAGCTGATGCTCGTCCTTCTCGGTCACGACGCGCTGCGCGTCGATCATCACGTCGAGGAAGAGGTCGGTGAATTCGATGAGCTCGTCCCCGATGCGCACGCGATGGGCGATGTCGATGTAGAAGCGTTTGTCTCGCTCGGGACCGTGGCAGGTGATGGTGAACGGGTGCTCCACGTGGAAGAGCGACACGCCCGGGATCTGCGTCTTCCAGCCGCCAAGCGGATTGGTCCACTCGGTGCCGGCGGGGGAGTAGACGCGCGTCCATCCACCATGTGGAGGCAATAGATACTCGCGGCGGGCCTGCCAGATCGAGCCATCGGGGATGCGTTTGTCGATGCGGATGAATGGGTACATCTGCCTATACTTTGGGTTCAAAGGCCGCGATCGGGAGCAGTACGCGTAACCCTCACCAAGAGAGCCGGCGGTCGGTGCGAGCCGGTGTGCAGGGAGCGCGGAACTCGCCCGGGAGCCGCGAGGGTGAAGTGATGTAGCCCTCGCCGGAGTCACGTCCGTTAGCAGCGTGCTCGAGCGGAGATCGGCCGGGGCTGTGGCGCAGTGGTAGCGCATCACACTGGCAGTGTGGGGGTCAGGGGTTCGAATCCCCTCAGCTCCACCGCGCGGCGGTGCGGATGATCTCAAGCGGGGTGGTACCGCGGAAGTTGCCTTCCGTCCCCTTGCCGATCCTTCGGCGCGGGGCGGAGGGCTTTTTGTTTGTGAAAGGAGGCGAGCGCGATGACCGTCGAAAAGCAGCGGACCGAAAAGTACGACCCCGCAACGATCGAAGCGAAGTGGCAGGAAGAGTGGGTGCGCTCCGGCCTCCACGACACGCCCGATGAAGCGGACAAGCCGAACTTCTATTTCCTGACGATGTTCCCGTACCCATCTGGCGACATCCACGTGGGTCACTGGTACGCGTTCGCCCCGCCGGACACGGCCGCGCGCTACCTGCGCATGACCGGCAAGAACGTCCTGTTCCCGATGGGCTTCGACGCGTTCGGCATCAACGCCGAGAACGCGGCGATCGACCGCAAGCTCCATCCCGCGGTGTGGACCGAGAAGAACATGGCACACATGCGCGACCAGTTCCGGCGCATGGGGACGGCGATCGACTGGCGGCGCGAGGTCATCACCTGTTATCCCGAGTACTACCGCTGGAATCAGTGGATGTTCCTGAAGCTGTACGAGAAGGGCCTGGCCTACCGCGGCGAGGCGCCGGTGAACTGGTGCCCGCGCGACGAGACCGTGCTGGCCAACGAGCAGGTCATCGGCGGCCGGTGCGAGCGCTGCGATACGCTCGTCGAAAAGCGTCTGATGACGCAGTGGTTCTACCGGATCACGAAGTACGCCGATGAGCTGCTGAAGTTCGAGGGGCTGGACTGGCCTGAGCGCGTTCGCACGCTGCAGACGAACTGGATCGGCCGGTCGGAGGGCGCGGAGATCTCATTCCCCGTCGAGGAACAGCAGGGCGCGCAGATCAAGTTCTTCACGACACGGCCCGACACGATCTTCGGCGCGACGTTCATGGTGCTGGCGCCGGAACATCCACTGGTCGAGCGCATCAGCTCGCACGATCAGCGCGAAAAGGTGCGCGCGTACGTCGCGCAGGCGCGCAACATGGCCGAGATCGAGCGCACGAACGCGGACCGCGAGAAGACCGGCGTGTTCACCGGCGCCTACGCGAAGAACGTCTTCAGCGGCCAGCGCGTGCCGATCAGGATCGCCGATTACGTCCTGGCGACTTACGGCACCGGCGCGATCATGGCTGTGCCCGCGCACGACGAGCGCGACTTCGCGTTCGCGAAGAAGTTCGGCCTGCCGATCCCCGAGGTCATTTCGGCCGCCGGCACGGAGCACGACTCGCCCGCCAGTGCCTACACCGGCGGCGGCGTGATGGTGCGCAGCGGCGCGTTCACTGGCATGACGAGCGAGGCGGGGAAGAAGGCTGTCGCCGCCGACGCGAAGCGGCGCGGGATCGGCGGTCCGTCGGTGATCTATCGCATGCGCGACTGGCTGGTCTCACGCCAGCGCTATTGGGGCACACCGATCCCGATCGTGCACTGCGACTCTTGCGGTGTCGTGCCCGTGCCGTACGACCAGCTGCCAGTGGAGCTGCCACGGAACGTCGAATTCACCGGCCGCGGCGGATCGCCGCTGTCGCATGTCGCAGAGTTCGTCAATACGACCTGCCCTACTTGCGGAAAGCCGGCGAAGCGCGATACCGACACGTTGGACACGTTCGTCGATTCGTCCTGGTACATGTATCGCTACGTCGATCCGAAGATCGACACCGCCTTCATGAACAAGGAGATCGGCAGGAAGTGGCTGCCGGTCGATCAATACACCGGTGGCGTCGAGCACGCGATCCTGCATCTGCTGTACATGCGCTTCATGACCAAGGCGCTGCGCGATCTGGGCGAGCTGCCCTTCGACGAGCCGGTCAAACGGTTCCGGTACCAGGGCACGATCGTCTTCAAGGGCCGCAAGATGTCGAAGTCGCGCGGCAACGTGCAGACACCGGACGAGTACGTGACGCGCTACGGCGCGGACACGCTGCGCCTGTTCATGATGTTCATGGGCCCCTGGGTCGACGGTGCGGACTGGAACGCCGCCGGTATCGAGGGAGTGAACCGGTTCCTGCGCCGCGTGTGGGAGTTGGGGATGGCCGACGCGCAGCCGTCCGGTCCGCGCGATGAGTCGGTGGATCGCGAGGTCCAGCGCGCCATCAAGCGCGTGACCGAGGATCTGAGCGCCGAGGCGTTCAACACCGCGGTCGCCGCGATGATGGAGCTGTCGAACGCGCTCAATAAGGCGAGCGGGCCGAGCCGCGATGCGGGCATCGCCACGCTGACGCTGCTGCTGGCGCCGTTCGCTCCGCACATCACCGAGGAGCTGTGGCGCCGCCGTGGCGGCGCCGGCTCGGTGCACCTGCAGTCGTGGCCGAAGTTCGACCCGAAGCTGGCGGCCGCGACCAACGTCACGATCGTGATCCAGGTGTCGGGCAAGCTGCGCGACCGCATCGTGGTGCCAATTGGGACGCCCGTGACTGAACTGGAGCGGCTCGCCTTGCGATCGCCCAAGGTGATCGCGGCGCTGAACGGCGGGACGCCGAGTAAGGTGATCGTGGTGCCAGACCGTTTGGTGAATGTGGTGGTGAAGTGACCGAAGAGATCAGGCTCGCCGCGTTGTGCGATCACGCGCTCGTGGGGCAGGACGGAAAAGTCAGCCTCATGGGCAT
>JANMWW010000130.1:0-7021 GCA_031394155.1 Chloroflexota bacterium
GTCCCGTGTGGCTGCGGTGACCGCGGTGAAGAGCGCCGCCGCCCTGCCACGCAACGCGTCTGGAAGCACCGGCCCCTGACCCAAAAGGAACGCCTCCTGCGCGGCCCGAACACGTGACCTGCCGCAATCGTCATTCTGAGCGCCGCCCGGGCACCGGCCGAACCTACGTTCGTACGAGTTGAGCGGTGCCCGCTCGCTCGCTTGAGCGTTCGACCCGCCCGCGCTGCGGGCGTCTCTTGGGAATCGACTTCGCGACTTGGCGCTCGTTTCGCGGACTGCCACGCGAACGTTCTGGGAAAACCTGCGTTGAGGAAGTAATGTCCCGAAACATGTTCAAGCGACCAAACGCCCAGGGGAGTCAAAAGGAGACGCCGGTGTGGCGTCCCGCGGACCCGCCTGTGCAGCCCCGGCACGAGGAAGCAGCGGAGGAAAAGCCCATGGCACAGCGGGATTCGCGTGACTACAACTCGACAGCGGCCAACAGCGACCTGAACGCCCTTCTCGGCAAAGGCTCGGAATTCGAGGGAAAGCTCGCGTTCGAGGGCAAGGTCCGCATCGACGGCACCTTCACCGGCGAGATCTCGACGAACGACCTGCTCCAGGTCGGCGACGGCGCGAAGATCCAGGCTGAGATCAGCTGCGGCACGGTCATCGTCGAAGGCGAGGTCATCGGCAACATCAAAGCGACCACGGCCGTCGAACTTCGTCGACCGGCGCGTGTCCACGGCGACATCACCACTCCCTCCCTCGTGATCGAGAAGGGTGTCGTCTTCGAAGGCAAGTCGCACATGGAGTCGGTCTCCTCTTCGAACATCGTTCCGATCTACGCGGCTGCTGACGAGAACTAGACACCCCTAAAGGGCTTCGACATGCAAGGCGTCCTGATGCTCAGTCGTGTCACCGTCCGCGACGCCGACTTTCGTCGCGTCACGTTCGATCAGTTCGCCCCCGAAGGGTGCACGTTCGAGCACTGCGACTTCTCGAATCAGACGCTCGACCGCCGCTACCAGCCGCTCTTCTCGAGCCGCCGACAGTCGGTCTTCCGCGACTGCACCTTCAACAACGCGGACCTGACTGGCGTCCGGCCGGGCCAGGCGCGCTTCGAACGCTGCACGTTCATCGGCTCGAAGATCGATGCATGGGAGTCGTTCACCGCTGAGTTCATCGATTGCGTGTTCGCCGGACGCCTGCGCAACGTCCGTTTCTACGGACGTCCGTGGGGCGCGGCCGCCGACAAGCTCGATCCCGCACGCACAGTGAACGCCTTCTCGGGCAACGACTTCCGCAAGGCCGACCTCGTGGGCGCGATCTTCATCCACGGCATCGACGTGAAGAAGCAGCTGTGGCCCGCGAGCACCCAATACGTGATCCTCGACCGGATCCACCAGCGCATCGCCAAGGTGCGCGTCGGCGTTCTCGAATGGTCCGATCACCACGCGCGCCAGGAAGCCCTGGACATGCTCAACGGCGCCTCGCTGCTGTACGCGCACCAGATGACCGTCATCGGCCGCCGCGTCGAAGAGCGCTGGACCGCGACCCCCGCCGTGCAGGAGCGCGTCTGGGACGCGCTCGAGACGTCCATCGCCTAGCCTCGCGCTGATGCGCGAGCTCTTCGGGCTGCATGGGACCATCCGCGCGAAGCCAGGTCAGCGTGACGCGCTGCTTGCCGTTCTCCTGGATGCGTCGAAGGGCGCTCCGCGGATGCCAGGGTGTCGCCTCTACATCGTGAGCCTTGTTCCCGATGACCCAGACGCCGTCGCGGTGACCGAGATCTGGGACGACAAGACCTCACATGACGCTTCGCTCACGCTCGAGTCGGTGCGTGAGACCATCGGCCGGGCGCGGCCGCTCATCGCCGCAACGGGGACCTCGTCCGAGTTCCGGCCCGTGAGCGGGCTCGGGCTCTGAGCCGCAGCGTCGTATGATTTCGCCACGCGACGACGCGGACACCGAGAGCGGGTAGCGCGACAAGTGAGCCGGGGATGGTGAGAGCCCGGTAGAGCGGACCCGCAGGAGACCACCGCCGAGCGATGAGGGCAGGCCCCATACAGCCGGAACGAGAGCCCTACAGGGTGGGGAACTCGGGTGGAACCGCGGGGGGAAGCGCCTCTCGTCCCGAACAGCGAGGACGAAGGCGCTTTTGTTTGTCCAGAAATAAGGAGAGGGCCATGGCGAAGACAGAACGAAAACCCGATCACGGTGACGAGAAGCTCTACGCGCTCCGTCACTCGACCGCGCACGTCATGGCCGGCGCGGTCCTCGAGCTGATCCCTGACGCGAAGTTCGGCTTCGGACCGCCCATCGCTGACGGCTTCTATTACGACTTCGAGCTTCCACGCCCGTTGCAGCCCGACGACCTCGAAAAGATCGAGGCGAAGATGCGCGAGGTCGCGAAGATCAACGCCACGTTCGAGCACCGCGACATGAGCGTGCCCGAGGCGCTCGAGTTCTTCCGTGAGCGCAAGCAGCCGTACAAGGTCGACCAGATCGAGAAGCTCGAAGAGGTGAGCGAAGGCAAGGTCTCGATCTACCAGCACAACGGCTTCGTCGACCTCTGCCGCGGCCCTCACGTGAAGAGCACGGGGGAGATCAAAGCGTTCAAGTTGCTGTCGATCGCCGGCGCGTACTGGCGCGGCAACGAGAACAATGCGCAGCTGCAACGGATCTACGGGACCGTGTGGCCGACCCAAGGCGAGTTGGAGGCCTACATCACGAGGCTCGGCGAGATCGAGAAGCGCGATCACCGCTCACTCGGCAGGGACCTGGATCTCTTCAAGATCGACGACGAGCTCGGCTCCGGGCTCGTGCTGTGGCTGCCAAACCTCTCGATCGTCCGCGAGGAGCTCGAGACGTGGTGGCGAAAGGTGCATCACGAGCGCGGCTACACGCTCGTCTACACGCCGCATATCGCTAGCGAGAAGATCTACCAGCGCTCCGGCCATCTCGACAAGTACGGCGAGAACATGTACGGCCCGCTCGTGCTCGACGACTCACCTGAGGGGGCTCGGGGGACCGGGTCCCCCGGCAACAGGTTTTGGATCAAGCCGATGAACTGCCCCGGGCACGTGAAGGTGTTCCAGGCGCGCATGCGCTCGTACCGGGAGCTTCCGATGCGCATCGGCGAGCTCGGAACCGTCTACCGGTACGAGCGCGGCGGCGCCCTGCACGGGATGCTGCGCGTGCGCGGCTTCACGCAGGACGACTCGCACATCTTCTGCTCGTGGGAGCAGGCGCAGAACGAGATCGGCAAGGTCTTCGACCTCGCGATGGAGTTCCTCCGCACCTTCGGCTACTCGGATCCGAAGATCTACCTCTCGACCCGTCCAGAGAAGCGCCTCGGCTCGGACGAGCTCTGGGACAAGGCCGAGAAGGCGCTCGCGGATGCGCTCGGCGTGCGCGAGGTCCCCTACGAGATCGACAAGGGGGGCGGCGTGTTCTACGCGCCGAAGATCGACATCAAAGTCATGGACGCGATCGGCCGCGAGTGGCAGGGCCCGACTATCCAGATCGACCTGAACCTGCCCGAGCGCTTCGACGTGACCTTTGTGAACGAACAGGGACAGCGCGAGCGCGCGGTGATGATCCATCGCGTGCTCTTTGGCAGCCTCGAGCGATTCGTCGGCGGTCTGATCGAGCACTACGCCGGCAACTTCCCGCTGTGGCTGGCGTGGGAGCAGGTCGCCGTCATTCCGGTGCGTGAGACCGCGCTCGACTACGCCAAGGAGGTCGCGCAGAAGCTGCGCAAGAAGGACTTCCGCGTGCATCTCGACGAGCAGGTCAGCGACATGCGCGGCCGCATCAAAGAGGCGCAGGGCCGCAAGGCGAACTACATGGTCGTGGTCGGTGACAAGGAAGCTGCCGCGGGCACGCTCTCGATTCGCCGCCGCGGCTCGCGCGATGAAGAACGCGGCGTGACCATCGACGCATTCCTCGAGCGGCTGATCCTCGAGCGCGACTCGAAGGCGCTGCCCGCCGACTTCGCGGGCCATCGCGAGCCGACCGTCGGCGACAGCCTCGCGTGAGCGCACCGGTCCTGCGCGGACCGCGGGTCACGCTGCGCCCGATGACGCACGCCGACGCACCAGCGCTCATGCGCTGGGGAGACAACGCCGACTTCGCTTGGTTCCAGTGGGGAAGGAGCCCCGGACGCTGGCCGGACGCCGTCAGCGCCGAGAAGTGGATGGACTTCTTCCCGGAACGCCACGGACAGCTCTTCGCGATCGAGCACGAGGGCCGCGCCATCGGCCAGGCCAACTACCGCGACTGGCAGCCGAAGGCGAAGAGCGCCGAGGTGGGCATCGGAATCGGCGAACCAGGGCTCTGGAGCAAAGGGCTGGGGCGCGAGGCGCTCGGCCTGCTTCTGCGACACCTGGTCGAGGACCTCGGCGCGCACCGCGTCAACCTGCACGTGCTCGCGTACAACGACCGCGCCGTCGCCTCTTACCGGGCCGCGGGCTTCGAGGTAGAGGGCCTCGAGCGTGACGCGGTCATGACCGACCGCGGCTTCTACGCCGATGACGTCGCCATGGCGCACCTCGTGGGCCGCACGCGACCGGCGTTCGATCCGCGGCCGGTGACGTTCGCCGGCATGCACGTGCGGCTCGAGCCACTACATCGGGAGCACTCCGCCGAGCTCTTCCCGGTGGCGCACGAGGAGGAGATCTGGCGTCTCTTCCTCGTTCCGATGCCGCGCGACGTCGCCGAGCTCGAGCGCTGGATGAGCGCCGCACTGGAGGAGCAGATCCTCGGCAATCAGATCGCGTTCGTCACGCGGCGCCAGAGTGATGGGGCAGTCATCGGCAGCACGCGCTTCCTCCACATCGATCGCGCGAACAAGACCGCCGAGATCGGATGGACCTTCCTGGGGAAGGATGCGCGCCGCACCATCGCGAACACCGAAGCGAAGTACCTGCAGCTCCGCCACCTCTTCGAAGGGCTCGGCGCGAACCGCGTGTGGCTCCAGACCGACAAGCTCAACGAACGATCGCAGCAGGCCATGGAGCGGATCGGCGCGATCAGGGAGGGGGAGATGCGCGACGATCGCATCTCGCACGATGGACGGATCCGGACGAGTGTGGTCTACGGCATCATTCGGCCCGACTGGGCACGCGTGAAGGCGCATCTCGAGGGACTGCTCGCGCGGTGATATCCTTATTCGTAGTTGAAGCACTTCACTCAAGAGGCGTTCCTCTCCTGACCGCGGAGCTCCGCCGATAGCCACGCCTGAACTGCGGGTCAATGACATGATCCGCGTCCCCGCCGTGCGCCTGATCGGTCCCAACGGCGAACAGCTTGGTGTCCTGCCGACGCAGCGCGCGCTCGCGCACGCGGCGGATCTGGGCTATGACCTCGTCGAGATCGCACCGAACGCAGTACCGCCCGTCGCGAAGATCCTCGATTTCGGCAAGTACCGGTTCGAGAAGCAGCAGGAAGCCAAGGAAGCCAAGAAGCGCCAGAAGTCGGTCATCTGGAAAGAGATCCGCGTCTCACCGAAGATCGACGAGCACGATATCGAGACGAAGATCAAGAGCGCTTCGAAGTTCCTCGGCGAGGGCGACAAGCTGAAGATCACGGTGCGCTTCCGTGGCCGCGAGCTCGCCCATCCCGATCGCGGCCGCACACTGCTGATGCAGATCTCCGATCGCTTGAAGGACCAGGGAACGGTCGAACGCTTGCCGCTCCTCGAGGGCCGCTCGATGTCGATGGTCATGAACCCGCTCCGCGGCGCCGGCGCGCCGCCGACCGTCGCAGCGCCGCCCGCAGGCGCGCCTCCGCAGACCGCGGGGACACCGCGACCCGCGCCAGCACCCGCTCCCGGAACGCGTCCCGCGCCGGGGCTGCCGCGTATACCTGGCGCGCCGCCCGTCGCGGCGCCGACACCCGCGCCACGTCCGGCGACCGCCGCAGCGAAGGCACCAGCCGCGGCCGCTCCAAAGACCACACCCAGCGCTGCCCCAGCGAGCGCACCGCTCGCGAGCGCGCCGCGACCAGCTGCAGCGCGCGCGACGCCCGCGCGTCCGCCTACGCGCTCGAACTAGAACCCCAGTCGCGTCCTCGCGTACAATTTTCCTTCACGCTTTCCCGAAGGAGGTCACGCCGTGCCCAAGCAAAAGAGCCACAGCGGTGCGAAGAAGCGCTTTCGCGTGACCGGTACGGGCAAGATCGCTCGGATGAAGGCGTACAAGGGACACTTGAACGCGCACAAGTCGCCGGCTCGCAAGCGCCGGCACGCAGGCAAGGGGCTCGTGGCGAAGGGCGATATCAAGCTCATTCGCAAGCTCCTGCCGAACCTGTAGCCCCGGAGGATCGATGACACGGATCAAGCGCGGCGTCGCCGCACATAAGAAGCACAAGAAGCTCCTCAAAGCGGCGGAGGGCCGCCGCGCGACGAAGCGCAAGCTCGTCCGCCCAGCCCGCGAGGCCGCGATGCACGCGCTGACCTACGCCTTCAACGACCGCCGCAAGAAAAAGACGCAGTTCCGCTCGCTCTGGATCGCCCGAATCAACGCCGCCTCACGCGAGGCCGGCGTCTCGTACAGCCGCCTCATGGCCGCCATGCGCGCGTCCGGCGTCGACCTCGACCGCAAGATCCTCGCGGACATCGCGGTCCGCGACCCCAAGGCGTTCCGTCAGTACATCGACCTCGTGAAGGACAAGCCGACCAAAGCGACCTCATAAGGCTGCGACGGAGAGCAGTACCTCGTAGACCTCTGACAGGGATGGCGCCACACGACTGAGAGCGCGCTACAGAGAAGGACGAGGGAATTCACTCCGGAGCCGATGCGCAGAAAAGCGCGTCCGGGTTGAGCCCGATAGCGCTCATCGTGAGAGTCCGGCGGACGTCGCCGGGAACACGGGTGGTACCGCGGAGGCCCGCCTCCGTCCCGAGTTGCTGTGTAGGCGACGGGGACGAGCGGGTTTTTTGTTTGGCAGAAGGATCGGACCAGAAGGAGACGGATGGCTGAGCCGACCGACCTGACGCGGATCGCGGACGAGGCAGTGAAGGAGATCACCGCCGCGG
>JANMWW010000356.1:0-2595 GCA_031394155.1 Chloroflexota bacterium
TGGTCCCGGAGCTCCAGCTCTGGCCGATCGCGCTGCTCGGGGCCGGCATCCTCGCGATGATCGGGATCTTCGTCCCGGGCTGGCTCGGCCGGCTCGCCCGACTCGGACTGTGGCTCGTGCCGATCGGCACGCTCGCTGATATCCAACGCTGGCTCTTCGTGTTCGGACACAGCCTCGATCCGGACGCGGCGCTCCGAGTCCAGCCGTTCACGCCTCTCGTCGTTGGGCCGACCAAGATCTGGAACTTCCATGTCTGGGCATTCCCCGGTCCGGCTCTGGTCGTCCTCGTCGCTATCGCGGCGATCGTCGCGCTGACCGCCAGGTTGCCGTCCGGCGCCCGACCGTCCCGGCGGCTCGTCGTCATGGGGATCGCGGCGCTAGGGCTCGTCCTCGCCGCCGCACCTGCCGCCCCGGCGGCCGCAGGCGCAGGCGCAGGCTCGCCGACCGCGTTCGATCTTGCCCTGGCGATCGCCGCCGCGCCGGCGCACGCCGTCGTCCACATCCCGGCGGGCATGTACCACGGCAATTACACCCTGCCCCGGTCGATCACGCTTCTCGCTGATGGCCACGTCACGCTCGACGGCGGCGGACGCGGGACGGTGCTCACCATCAGCGCGCCGGATGTGACCGTTCGCGGCCTCCACATCACCGGCAGCGGCGGCCAGATCGAGCAGGCGGCGGGGATCGCCGTCACCGGAGATCGCGCGATCATCGACGGGACCGTCATCGAGGACAGCTACAACGGTGTCCTGGTCCGCGGCGCGCGCGACGTGCGGATCACCGGCAATCAGATCATCGGCCGGTCGGAGCGGCTCGGCGGGACGACGCTCGACATGGATCACGCGGATCAGCCGATCGGCGCGGCGGGCGACGGCGTGTCACTCTGGAACGTCGGCGCGATCCTCGTCCAGAACAACGAGATCCTGGCCGGACGTGACGGAATCTACCTCTCCTACGTTGACGACGCGCTGCTGGATTCGAACCGTATCGGTCGGGTCCGATACGCGATCCACACGATGTTCGGCGCGCGTCTGCGGGTGTTCGGGAACGAGATCGCCGATAACCTCGCAGGACTCGTCCTCATGTACACCGGTCGCGTCGAGGCGACGCGCAACACGATCACCGGCCAGCGCGATCCGGCGGCGGGCTATGCGGTGCTGGCAAAGGACGTGGTCGGATTCCGTCTCATCGAGAACGTCATCGCGCGGAATACTGTCGGGCTCAAGGCCGAGGGCGTGGACTTCGGCGCGGCCGCGGCCGACGTCACCTTGAACGAGATCGCGCACAACGCCGTCGGGGTGGACCTCTCACCGAGCGCCGCACTCACCTTCTCTGGAAACAGCTTTGTGGAAAATCTGGTCCAGCTGCGTGGCGGCGGCCCGACCCGGAGCGCCTGGACGGCGACCGGTCATGGGAATTACTGGTCCGACTATCGCGGCTACGACCTGAATGACGATGGGATCGGCGATCTCCCGCATGCCGAAGGGACATCGGCCGATCGGCTCCTGCTGGCCGCGCCGGAGCTCGAGCTGTTCCGGGGCTCGCTCGCGTTCCGCATGATCGGCCAGGCCGGTCGCTGGTGGGATGTCTCGCAACGCGGAACGATCACGGATCCGACGCCGCTCAGCGCGCCGCTCGCACCATCGACCGCCGAGCCTGAGCGCCTGCCCGCGGACGCGGCCGGATGGGGCCTGCTTGCCGGCGGACTCCTTTCCACGGCCGCCGGAACGCTGATCGTCGCAAGGCTACGACGGTGATCGTTCGACTCCACGCGCTCACCAAGCGCTACGGCGAGCGCGTGGTCCTCGACCGCGTCGACGCCGAGATCGCGCCAGGGACGCTTGTCGCGATCGTCGGCGGAAACGGGGCGGGGAAGTCGACACTCCTTCGCTGCATCGCGGGTCTGGTCGACTATTCGGGCGAGATCGAGCGGCCAGCCCCGCCGATCGGCTTCCTGCCGCAATCTGTGCTCCTGCCGCAGACCGCGACGGCGGGCGAGATCGTTCGGCTGTTCGCGCGTCTGGGTCGCGGGACCGAGGAGGTGCCTCTGCCGGTGGAGCGTGAGCGCCGCGTCGGCCGTCTCTCCGGCGGCGAGCAGCAGCGCGTGGCCCTCGCCGCGCTGCTGGCGATGCGCGCCCGGCTGCTCCTGCTCGACGAGCCGACCGCGGATCTGGACGCGGATGCGCGCGCCGCATTGTTCGCAGAGCTGCGGCGCCAGCGCGACAGTGGGACGACCGTCGTTCTCACGACGCCGGCGCCCTTCGCCAACGAGCTCGCACCCGTGGCCGACCGCATCTTCACGCTCGAGGGTGGGCGTTTGAGCGGCGGTGACGCCACGGCGTATTTCGCCGGCGTGACCGCATGACCGAGGCGCTCATCCGCTTCGAGCTCGGCCGCGCGGCGCGACGTGGCTCGCTGCCGGCGGCGTGCGTGCTGTTCGGCCTGCTCGCCGCCGGCGCGACCGCGCTCGGTCTCGGGTCGTTCCGCCAGCTGGGCCTCGGGACCGTGTCGCCGGCGGCGGTCGTGGTGCTCAACCTCGGGATCCTGTTCCCTTCGGCGTACGCCCTCATGACCGGCGCGCTCGCCCTGCAGGCG